>JBMYRC010000028.1:0-38559 GCA_049601975.1 Alphaproteobacteria bacterium
AACCCGTCCGCATGCCGTACCTCGATATTGGTGTATCCCATCTTTTCCAACCGTCGCGCGGCTGAATCGGCGAGCGGTTTCACCACCTTGACGCTAATGACCTGTGCAGCTAACCGCGAGAGGATAGCCGCATGATACTCTGAACCAGTTCCGGTCTCGAAGGCCCGGTCGTTCTTATCGACACCGGCTAATTGTGTTATCAACGTGATCAGGTAGGATTGATCGGACACCGATCTCTGCGGATGGCGGAAGAGCCCAAACGGCTCGGTATCTATGGCTTCGGTGCGGCGGCGCATATTATCGCCCAAGTCGCGATCTGGGAGGGGCGGGAGGTCTATGCCTTTACCCGCGGGCGATCTGGCCGCGCAAGGCTTTGCCTGCTCTCTGGGCGCGGTTTGGGCGGGTGTCTCTGGTGATCCGCCACCAGAACCTTTGGACGCCGCCATCATATTCGCGCCCGTCGGTCCCGAGGTGCCGTTGGCCCTGCAGGCGGTAGCACCCGGCAGAATTGTCGTGTGCGCCGGCATTCATATGAGCGACATACCAAAGTTCCCATACGGTCCTATGTGGGAAGAACGGCAAATCCGCTCCGTCGCTAATCTCACGCGGCGCGATGGCGAGGAATTCCTTGAGCTTGCCCCGAGGGTGCCAGTTCGGACAACCGTGCGGCTTAACGGGTTAGAGCAAGCAAACGAGGCACTGGCTGACCTGCAGGAAGGCCGCCTGCAGGGGGCTGCGGCGCTTACGATGGCGTCGCATCCAGCGCGATAAACGCACGGACCGCAGCCTCGACATCTTCCGTTCCCGGCAGCATGCGCATTGAACCGTCAGGTTGCCGGACCGCAATCAATCCGGTTTGCGAGATCACCGCGTATTGATATCCGTCGATTTCACCACTGCACATGTCGGTCTTTCCATTTACCGAGTAATTCATTACATCCTTTTGCAACACATCGGCAAACAGTCGTTATGCCAACGACCGGCTGATTGAGAACAACAAGACATTGGGAGTGTGACGTATGCGTATTTTTGCCTTCGATAAGTCTGGGAATCCCACCCTTGGGTTGCGCCGTGGCGATGAGGTTGTCGATCTGTCCGTGGCCGCGCCGGATTTGCCGGGCGACTTGCCGGCATTGCTGGCAGGCGGCGACGACGCCATGGTACGCGCTAAATCCGCTGCTGATGGAGCGTCGGGTGAGGCTGTCCGTTCCGCTGAAGGGTTGACCTATCACCCGACAATCTGGAACCCAGGTAAGATCATCTGTGTCGGGCTGAATTACGCGGCCCACGCGGCCGAAGCTCAGAGCGACACCAGCACGGTCCAAGATTACCCCTCTCTGTTTCTGCGGGTGACGACGACACTTGTGGGGCATGAACAGGCACTGGTCGTCCCGAAAGCCTCCAGCAATCTGGATTACGAGGCGGAGATGGTGGCGGTAATCGGGAAATCCGGCAGCGGCGTTTCAAAAGCTGATGCCCTGGAATATATCGCCGGATATTCGGTCTTCAACGAAGGCTCGGTCCGGGACTACCAATTCAAATCCTCGCAATGGACGAGCGGTAAGAACTTCGATGCTACTGGCGGGTTCGGCCCTGATTTCGTGACTGCCGACGAAGTCCCGGCGGGTGGCAAGGGGTTGCGGATCCAAACCCGCCTCAATGGCGAAACTATGCAGGATGCCAATACCGCGACGATGATATTCGATATACCCACCCTGATAGAGATCATCACAGAGGTGATGACCCTCCATCCCGGCGATGTAATCGTCACAGGGACGCCGGAAGGTGTAGGTTTCGCCCGCACTCCCCCGGTATGGATGAAGCCGGGCGATGTTTGTGAGATCGATCTCGAAGGTGTTGGTGTTTTGCGCAACACGGTTGTCTCGGCCTGATAAAGGCACGCTAAATCTATAAGTTATGATTCGGTCGCTGGTGAAATCCGGCGCCCGTTTTGCTGTGTATTTGATGGAAATCACGGAATTTAACCTCGGCCGATTCCGATACTGAAACAGACCCACTACATTCGCAGTTAAAATTGCCGATTCTCGGTGAGTCTTGACGTTTGTTAACTTCATATGAAGTTTACGACTCGGGCGACTCTCCGAGCCGCCCACGAATGATGTTCAAGAGCTCGAGAATTCTCGCTCAAATCGACAAATAGGAGAGTCGGAGACTGTCAAATAGTTCAGAACAAAAGGAAGATGCCCGAAATGCCGAGTTTTACCCGACCGATTCTTGCGCATCCGATTCATTGCACGTACCGGGATCAGATGCGGCGGATCAGCGATTGAGGATTCAATTTTGAACAATAGTGCGGATGCACAGACCCGGTGATACACGCTTCAGACCGGATAGGTGTAATGTGCCGGATCCACCAATCGAATCTATTGCGGAAGCAGCTAAGTCGGCTAAATTTTCACTGCATTATCCCGAGAATTAGGATGGCTATACCAAATTTCTTCTAACAGCGACTTTATATAAAGTTTCGATGAAAAACCCAAAAAACAAAGAAATTGAATGGTTATATCGATATCGAATCGTAATATAACGCTAAATATCGAGTGCCTTTTGATGCTTACCTACTAAATGGAGAGCAACGAGGATACCGCCGCAATGACAAGATATTGTTTTCACCGGGTAAAAAATAGGCAGATATTATTTGCCTATTAAATAATCATTATTGGTCAGGCATGTCGTCTCCGAGAGTTCCGGTTAATTCTTGGCGACCGATTCGGGTGCGATATATCAAAAATTTTAGCTATTTATTAACGTCTCAAATATCACAAGCGGGACGGCTTGGCGTCAAAGGATTAAGACGGCACGTTAATTCGAACTTAATATCGCGCCCTTCACCCGCTCAGCTGTTACGATCCCGATTCGTCTGTTCGTCTCTTCCGTGACTCCGGCGACGTGAGGGGAGAGGATGAGGTTGGGTGTATCGAGGAAATACGCAGCACTTTCAACGGTGACGGGCTCCGTCGCGAAGACATCGATGGCGGCACCGAACAAATGTCCCGACTTGACCCCTTCGGCGACGGCGATCTCGTCGATGACGCCGCCCCGCGCCGGATTTATGAGGATAGCGCCCGGTTTCATGCGTGCGACGGCGGCTGTATCGATTAAATGATGTGTCTCATCGCCATAAGGTGCGTGAAACCCGACCACGTCGGAAGTTTCCAGCAAGGTTTCGAAATCCACGCGTTCGTCGACAAGAGCCCAGGCCGGATCGTCATCCGCTAGATATGGGTCATAAGCCACGACATTCATGTCGAAGGCCTTGGCACGTGTCGCGACTGCCTTGCCGATACGTCCGAGGCCGATAATACCAAAGCGCTTCTCGAACGCTTCGTGCCCGTTGAGGTCGCGGCGTGGGAATTTACCGGCAAGCATCAACTGATTGACACGGAAAGCGCCGTCGCGCAGCAGCGCAATCATCGATCCAATGGTGTATTCGGCGACGGCCACATGGTTGGCGCCGAAAGCCGGGAAGACTGGAATGCCTCGGCGCTCGCAGGCGTCGAGATCGATCCGCTCCGTTCCAACTCCAAGCCGCCCGACCGCCTTCAAGTTTGGCGCTAGATCCATCAATTCGTCGTTTACCCGCGTCAGGTTGCCGACGATGAGGCCCCGTGCCTCCGCAAGGAGAGCCGGTAGCTTGTTCGGGTTTTGGACCAAAGTGTTGTCGTAATGGACGTCAAAGACGCGCTTGAGGGCTTCAACGGCATCCGCATGGATGAATTCCACAATGACGATATCCGGCATAGGTCATTTTCCTGAAGAGTATGATTACGGGCGACAGCAGCCCTAATCGATGAGCCCGGCTTCACGAGCAAGCGGTAAATATTCGACCCGCCTTGAAGTCATAAAAGCCGGGATGTCGTTATATCCTATGGAGAGGGGAACAAAGCCAAGTTTGGACTTCCGAGCTTTGAATGCTGGATCGTCGCCGATGCGTCCGAAGAGTTTGGATATCTTGAGGCGAATTCCCTCGGTCGTTGATTTTGGGACCGCCACGCCGCGATAGGCCCCGCCAACGAAATCATAGCCCAACTCTCGGAATGTCGGGACATCGGGAAATTTCGGATGCCGCTTCTCCATTGCGACTGCCAGCATTCGCAGCTTATCGCCATATTTCACGGCGCCGGTGGTATAGGCCCAACTCGCGTCTACTTGCTCGTCCAGTAACGCGGCAACCGCGGCGGCGGTGCCTTTCTTGCCGTTATAGGCGGATTTGGCCCGTAGGCGCTCGTCAAACCAAACCTGTGCCAGATGGTTTGCGGTCCCTCGACCGGAGCCCGAGAAGGAAACTTTCCCTGGGTTGGCATTCATGACCTTGATGAGGTCTTCCAAAGTCTTGTACTGGCTTTCCTCTCGGACGAGGATCGCGTGGGGTGTATAATGAAAAATATGCACGATGCCGAGGTCTTCGGTCTTGTAGTTCGCCCCGCGCAGCGGCTGCAGCAAGATATGGGGTAAGTTGACGCCGATGAGCGTGTGACCGTCGTCCGGCATCTCGTTGAGTTGGCTCCAGGCCACGGCACCGCCGCCGCCCGGCCGATATTTCACAACGAGGTCCTGGCCCGTGAGCTTCATGAATACGGGCTGCTGCAGTCGGGCGGTGATACCGGATTCACCGCCGGCCCCGAATGGAATGATATAGTCGACAGGTTTTTCGGGGAATTCCGCCACCGCGGGCGTGGACCAAGCCAGCAGAGCCGCGAACGTCGCCGCTCCAAGTCTGCTCATTCCGGTCCGATACCTGCTCATGGTCTCACTAAAAATATGACCCGGCGGCGACATGCCGCCGCCGGTGCCGTTCTTAAGCGCTTTGGTATAGCTTGGTCATCACAAATTCCCGGTGGCCGAGCGCTTCGGCACAGGTCAACCGCCCGTTACAAGTACGCATCGCGATGTCGATGAGTTGGTCACCCGCCTCGTCGTAGTTCATCTCGCGGCGCAGAATGCCCGAGACGTCGAGGTCAACGTGTTCGGCCATCTCGCGCGCAGTTCGTGGATTGGCTGTTAGTTTGATCACCGGCTCGATTGGGTTACCGATGACGTTGCCTTGGCCTGTCGGGAAAAGATGCACCACGAAACCCGCAGCCGCTTGCAGGGTCACGCACTCGGCCGCAGCCGATGATGTGTCCATAAAATAAAGGCCAGCACCTTTTGCAGGCTCTTCAGCGGGTTTGAGGACGTCGATATAGTTCGTCTTCTTTCCGATCTTCTCCAAATTACCGAAGGCTTTCTCTTCGATGGTCGTCAGGCCACCTTCAATATTGCCTTTGGTCGGCTGACTTTCCGAAAGATCGTCCGTCTTATGGCGTTCGATCATGTCGTTATATTCGGTCCAGGTAGCGTAGAACTTCTCGCTCGCCTCAGGTGTGGCGCCGCGTTCCTTGCAAACCAATTCCGCGCCTGTGATCTCCGACGTCTCCCCGAAGCAACTGGTGATACCGATTGGGTCCATCTTGTCGATGAAGTTACCAACGGTTGGGTTCGAGCCGATGCCGGATGTGGTATCGGATTCACCGCATTTAACCGAGACCCAGAGCTCACTGATATCGCATTGCTCGCGTTGAATTTCGGAAGCGTCCTGGAGCATTTCCTGCGCGACGCGGCAGGCGTCGGCGACGGTTTTGATCTCGCCATTGCGCTCCAGCGCGAAGCCTTCAACCCGCTTTCCGGTCTTGGCGATGCCGTCGACAACACGTCCGGTCCAGCCGGGCTCAATGCCGATGACAATAACACCCGCGACATTCGGGTTGGCCCCGGTGCCGATCAGGGTCCTGAAATGCAGATTCAAATCCTCGCCGAACTGCAAACGTCCGTAGTGATGCGGCAACGCCAACGTCCCTTTAACGTTATGCTCAACCTTTTCACAGGCCGCGTTGGACAGATCATCCAGGGGCAGGATGATGACGTGGTTGCGGATGCCGACGCGGCCGTTCTCGCGGCGGTATCCCATGAAATATTTGGGCAACATGGTTCCTACCACTTCTTTGTCTTGAGGTTGTGGGTGTGAACGTGGCCGCCGATGGCGACGTCCTGGACGATTTTGCCGATATCGTGGCCGTATTTCAGGACTGCGTCACCATCCTTGAAATCGGCAAGCGCGATCTTGTGGCCGAGCGGTATATCGTTCAGTGCCTTGACGGTGATCGTTTCATCCGACTCCATCTTCCAGCCGGTCAGGTCTATCCCTGTTTTTACGTTCTCGACGACCACAACGCCCACGGTGTCGGTGTCGTTATGAACGACGAAATGAGGCGCGGACATGCTTCCTCCTGTGTTGATATTATTATCGTGACGGGTCTTGTCGGAAAGTGCGCAAAACGCGCGTTCTCCGGGAACAATCCGTGTGTTGGATCATAAAAGCCCCGGCGCTATCGGGAGTCAATGCTACCCCTGGGATCACGGGAGACTTCTTGTCTTTTTCGGGCTTAGGTGCCGCCGTCGTGAGCAGTGCGGCTGTCGGCAGGGGCTTGATCGCGTTCGGTCATGCCGTAATCACGCAGGATGGCGGCGACTCGTAAGCGGTAATCAGCGAACACGCCGCCACGCCCTTTTGCCTGCGCGCTCCGATGTTTTTCCAGATTGCGCCATTTTAGGACGGCTTCCTCGTCACGCCAGAATGAGAGGGAGAGAACCTTGCCTTCGTCCGTGAGGCTCTGAAACCGCTCGATGGAGATGAAGCCGTCGATTTTATCGAGTTCCGGCCGCAATCCACCGGCAATATCCAAATACTCCTGCTTTCGTCCATCGGCGGGCCAAACTTCGAAGATGACTGCAATCATGTGATTTCCGACTCATATCGATAGGAAGGCACAGTTTTGCCGATGATGTCGTAAGGCGTCCAACCCTAATTGACTGCCATACCGTAGACGGCACTCGGGGGCGAAGCGAGATCGAACTCCATGCGAGGCACCTTGCTGGATTCACTGTATTCAAGGTGGTTCGCGAGACTGTCCACAATCCCGATGCCACGTAGGCTGTGAATGGAGCTTCTTTTAAACCAGATAACGGAATTGAAGTCGAAACCCCACCCTTCGTTTTCAATGCGTACCGAGATGCGCCGCCCGTTCCATGTCGCGGAGGTTTTAATGCGGCGTTTTCCAAGCCGATTGTCGGCGAGCCGACTCTCGACGTCATCTAGGAACTCGCCGATGTTATCGAGATCAACGGTGTTCGAATTTGAGCCGATTTCCAGGTTTCCGTGCAGGAGGGAGTTTGCGATCGATTCGTGAAGCGTGATTTGGATCGCTCCTTCGACTTCATCGGGCATTTCGAAGTCGCATTCGAACCTTCAGATGAGGATGCTCGCCAGATCCAACGAATAACCCGACGCGGAAGACATATCGATCTGAAAGGAGCGTGCTGTGGCGTCGGTCAGTGAGCTTGGTGCACTCGCGATATCGCAATCATAATTGGTCTCCACAATCGCGGCCGTCAGGCGGCTGCAAATCTGGAGCAATTCCTCATAGGTAGGCGCCATCGTAAACGTCAGAACCTGATATTGAGGAAGCGCCCTGGAAGCTTCATCTAACTGCGTAATTTGAGATGGCTCAAATGCAATGGATCGCAGGGGAGTGCCGACTTCCTTGAGGTCGGTGGCATCTAGCGCATCACATTAAATAATGTAGCCGTCGCTTGGCATTGTTTTCCTCCATTCTCGTGCAATCGGTCGGCGATTGTTGGAACGTGGTGATCGAAATCCTCTCTATAACTACAATTGTCACCGCGTAAGGTTAGTTCTCTGCAAAGATGCGAGCAAAAATTGGGTGGGTAGTGCACGCCCTCACAACGTTCTGTTGATGCAGATCAACGCTCTAATCGTATACAATATATATGTATCTGCGATGCATGGGGCGTGGTGGATGCCTTACGAACATAAACGCGGATGGAGGAAGTTGATGGGCGGAGAATACGACGTGGGTGCGGGGGAATTGCGGGAATTGGCCGGAAAACTCAACGATCTGCTGAAGATCAGAACTCTACCGATCGGCATGAAACAATTCGAAAGCCTGGAAGAGATGCAGGAAATAAAGGGATTGCGAATGCCGGCGGAAGGCCGCAAGCACACAGCCTGCCAATTGGTCACGCAAAGTCGGATAGCGGGATTCACGCTCGGCGTGACGGCGATAAATGTGCGCGGGCAGTCGAATTGCGGCGGCGTCATGGGCATTGATATGCCGGACGAGGGGACGTTGTCGGGCGAGCATATGACAGGTGTTTGGTTCGAAAATCAGGAAGCGGCGAAGGCGCACCAAGACGGGATGACACGCCAGGAATACGGCAAGTTCATCGGCACGGTGTGCTCTCCCCTACGCTCGGCCCGGCTTGATCCGCCAGATATCGTGCTTTTTTATGGCACGCCGGGGCAGATCATACTCTTCGTGAACGGCCTGCAGTGGAAACGCTACAAGCGGTACGACATGTCGATCACGGGAGAGAGCGCGTGTTCCGACAGTTGGGGCAAGGCGCTGCGCACTAAGGAAACCTCGATCTCGATCCCCTGTTACGCGGAGCGCCGCTACGGCGGTGTCGCCGATGACGAGCTCTTGATCGCCATGCCGCCCAACGAGTTCGCGCGCGGGATCGAGGGCGTGGAAGCGTTGAGCAAAAATGGCCTGCGCTATCCGATACCGCCCTACGGCGCGCATATGGATCCATCGGAAGGGATGGGGAAAAGCTACAGTTAAGATGCGTTCTCTGTCACGCGGCGCTTTGCCGTCGTAAGGCCTTGCCGGGGCGGGCGTCGGTGGCCGCGCCATCGGACCAGACCGTGCGGCCGTTCACGAAGACCGTGTCGATGCCGGCGGCGGGCTCCATCGGGTGATCGAAATCGGCCATGTCGAGCACAGTCTTCGGATTGAAGACAACGAGGTCGGCGAAGTTCCCTTCCTTGATCTCGCCCCGACCTTGGAGCCCGAAGACTGACGCCGGTTTACCCGACATCCGATGTACGGCGTCCTCGAGGCTCAACAAATCGAGGTCGCGGCTGTAGTGGCCCAATACTCTGGGGAAGGTACCCCAAAGGCGCGGATGGGGATGGTGATCGTGCGGCAGTCCGTCAGACGCGACCATGGAATGCTGGTATTTGATAATCCGTTGCACGTCGGCTTCGTCCATCATGAAATAGATAGCGCCGGCCGGTTGAAGGCGGTCGCAGGCGTCCTCGACGCTACATCCCCATTCTTCGGCGATGTCAGAGAGATCACGCCCGCCTGCTTCCGGCTCCGGGACGGACCACGTGATGATGACGCGCCGCGCCTCGGCCAGTCGCCATTTCTGCAAAACGGTCGAGCCCGCGACATAGGGATAGACGTCGAGGTCGACCCGCTGGTCCTTGCGGATACGATCGATAATCTCCAGCGTTTCTTCGCTGCGCCCCCAATTCTCCTTACCTGTTACCTTATGATGGGACAGGACGACGGCGGCGTCAGATTCCCGGCCGATGCGGAAGGCTTCCTCCAGAGATTCGACAATATCATCGCCCTCGTTCCGCAAATGGGTCGTGTAAAGCGCGCCCGCGGGTCCGAGAAGCTCCGCGAGTTTTAGAATCTCACTCGTCGGCGCTGGTTTTGCTGGCTCGTAAGCGAGGCCGGTCGAGAGTCCGACAGCACCAGCATCGAGCGCTTCGGCCAAGTTGTCGCACATGGCGTCAATCTCGGTATCGGTTGCCGGTCGTTGCAATTCGTCCATCGCGCCGACGCGGAGCGTCGTGTGACCACACAGAAGGGCGGCGTTCGTCGCGGCGGGATTGGCGTCGATGGCGCTAAAGAATTCAGACATGCGGGGGAATTTATAACCGTCACCGAGGAGGTCGAGCGGCGGCGGCGGGCGGTCTCCCTCGAAGCGGAGTGGAGCCAAGCTGACGCCGCAATTCCCGGCGACGACAGTGGTGACGCCTTGGCTCGTCTTATAAGACATGTCCGGTCTGGAAAGCAGGGCGTGATCGTCATGGGTATGAACATCGATGAAGCCCGGCGCGACGACGCGGTTCGCGGCATCATGCTCCACATCGGCTGAAGCCTTCGACAAGTCCCCGATTATAGCGACGCGGTCGCCCTTAATGCCGATATCGGCGCTTTGCCGGGCGGCCCCTGTGCCGTCTATAACGTCGCCGTTTCGTATGATCACGTCGTATTCATTCGCCATGGCTTGAGCCTTACAATTATTTTCCATCAAAGTTCAATCTAACCGCCCGCTCGGGATTGGCCAACGGTGTCCGAGCGCCATCATCTGTTGAAATGATTATCTAGGAGTGTGTTTGAAGATGGACCTCATCCCCGAGAAAGTGCGGCAAGACGCCGAAGATGTATTTGATGTTATCATGGACGGGGGCATTGCCATAATTCCGCTCGACGTCGCCTATGCGATTATCGGACATCGGGAAGCGGCAATTAAGAAGATTTTCGCAGTGAAGAATCGCAGTTTCGAGAAACCCAGTGGCATGCTCGCCTGCATGGATCACTCGCTGCTGTTTCACGAACTGGGTGATAAAGAACGAGAAATTCAACACGCGTTGTTCGATGAGTATGACCTGCCGTTTTCAGTGGTGGCATCGTTTGACCCGCAACATCCGGGATTGGCGGGCGTCGACCCTTATGTGATTGAGACGTCCTCGAAAGCCGGAACCTTGGATACGCTTTTGAACGCGGGGGCATTGCACAATGCATTGACGCAATTGTGTTTTGAGAGAGGCAAGCCCGTGTTTGGGTCGTCGGCGAATATATCGCTGAGCGGCAGTAAATTCAGCGTCGCTGATGTGGAGCAGGAATTGAAAGAAGTCGCCGATATCATCATCGATCATGGCACTTCGAAATATGCCAATTCGGAAGGTGTTTCGAGCAGCATTATTGACTTCCGGGATTTTACCGTCGTTCGGTATGGTTGCTGTTTCGATCAGCTGGACAGTATTTTCCGCGACAAGTTTTCTATCGAACTGCGGCCTGCATCATAGAATAAAAATAATTCGTCCAAATAAAGGATAGTGAATATTATAAGCTGAGTATTCTAATATTACTGTGTGCTGAATTGTCGTGTTGAGTTTTATTTTTTATCGGCATGGTTTTTCGTAGTATCCGCAGTTTGGTCCGAATGTGATCGACAGCCCGCGCCATGTGGGCATGTGTGTCCACCTTTTCCTTGTAGAGTTCGCCCGGAGCCTTAACGTGCGTATCCGAAATTTGAATGATCAACATGAAGTTGCGCCCGTGGTAGAGTTCAGTCTCTCCGAATGAAGCCGAGGGTAGAGTAAACGTTAAGCAGGCGAACAAGGTATGACGGTTTCAAGATATTGGCGACATTTAAAATCAGCGGATTTCGCTGAAATCGATCGTGAAGATACTGTGGTGGTTCTGCCGCTGGCGGCGATTGAGCAACACGGCCCTCATCTTCCCCTTGATGTGGATCTGCGGATTAACGAGGGCATCATAAGTGCGGTTGTTGAAAGCACGCCGGATGATCTGCCGTTTCTGATCTTGCCGTCGCAGTCCATCGGCTACAGCGCCGAACACGAAGCATTCCCTGGCACTTTGTCTTATCCGCCGGCAGCCCTGATTGATCACTGGACGACCACGGTTGCGCAAGCGGCGGCACTCGGATTTCGGCGTTTCATTTTATTCAATTCCCACGGCGGGAATTCCGATCTGATGCGCATCGCCGTGCGGGAGCTGCGCGTGAATTACGATGTCTTGGCCGTCGCCGCGAGTTGGTACCGCATGGTCGCGCTTGAAGCCTTTGCGGATGCGGAGGAGTTGGAGCACGGCATTCACGGTGGTCTGATTGAAACTTCAGCAATGCTGCACCTCGATCCGGAGCACGTCGACATGAACCAGGCGGAGGCTTTCCCATCCTTCGCCGCTGAGCTTGTCGAGAAGTGTCGGCATCTTAGCGCGACCGGAAATATACAATTCGGCTGGATGGCCCAAGACCTGAACCCTTCCGGCGCGGTCGGTGACCCGTCGCAGGCGACCGCGGAGGCCGGTGAGGTGATTGTGCAGGCGGCATCGGCCAATATGATCGAATTAATCGAAGAGACCGCATCTTTCGATTTGTCAGCGCTGTCGGACGAAGGCGGCTGACAAAACCATCGTGAACTGGTGCTGGGGCTGGAGCTAGCCCGTGTGAGCGCCAACTTTATCGTAACATTATCAAATTCGAATGCGAGGCGACGACCATGCTCTATGAAATGCGTACCTATTCCTTTTTGCCGACCGAATTGCCGAAATACCTTAAGCACGCAGAAGAAGTGGGGCGTCCGGTTCGCGGAAACGACTACGGCGTGAATTGCGGATATTGGACCAGCGATGTCGGACAATTGAACCAAGTTTGGCATCTGTGGCGCTACGAAAGTTATGCCCATCGTGAAGACCTGCGGGCAAAGCTGTCACAGAATAAGGATTGGACCGAAAAATACGTCGGTGTCATTAAGGAATGGGTCAAACGCCAGGACATTCGCCTGTTAAATCCGCAGACTGATTTCACGCCGCCGGAAGGCGAGGGTAATGTCTACGAATACCGTTATTATCGGACCTCTGTCGGTGGGGCGGGACCCTGGATCAATCATTTCAAGGAAGCACTTCCGCATCGCGAGAAGTATTCGAAGCTCGTCGGCCTTTGGCATACAGAGGCGGGGCAACCGAACGAAGTCTCTCATCTATGGTCATATCCGGACTTGAACGCCCGCGCCGCGGCCCGCGCGGAATCGAGCCAAGATGACGGCTGGCGTGCATTTTTGAAGAAAGGTGGTCCATATCTCATGGAAATGAATAATGTGCTGTTGCAGCCGACGAATTATTCTCCTTTGAAGTAAAATAAAAAATATCGGTGATATGAATATTATATTCATATCACCGATATTTAGGTGAATAAATATAAATAAATAAATAATTATTAAATTTTCAATTCAAGGTAGAAAAATTTCTGTTTTATTGCTGTGAATTCAGTTTAGAATTATTGGGATAGCAAACGTCACGGGCGTCGAATGCCGTCGCGTGCAGATATCGATCCTGTGGACATCCCGAACTTTCTGCCGAACGTCATTCTCGTTGATATGGAACATGATCCGTTTCGTTTGCGATACCGGTTGGTCGGCACAGATATTGTTTCCAAATGCGGCTTTGATCTGACTGGAAAAATTGTTGGTGACGCGTACTTTGGGCCCGATGCAGACTCCGTTCTGGCGCATTACCGGTATATCGTGGAAACCCGGGATATTCGTTTCGCCGATGCGCCTTTTGTCGAACCGCGCGGTTGGTACGTCTATGCGGAGCGGATCATTATGCCGCTCTCGGACGATGACGATACGGTCAACATGGTCTTCATCTACGCGCTTTGGAGCGACGCACCGAAAAACAAAGACGAAAGATTACGCCCTAATTGAAACTTCGACGTCGCCCATGCCTTCGATGGTGTAGATCGCATTATCGCCGGGCTCCGGCACTTTGGTCGCTAGCGTGGAACCGGTAATGACGATCATGCCTTTGCGCATCGGCCAATCACGCTCGGCCGCTAGATTGGCGAGCCATGCGAGAGACTTCATCGGATTTCCCATCGCGGCCCCGGTGTTGCTTTCTTCAACGCGTTCGCCGTTCCAGGTCAAGTGCACCGGTGTCGCCGCAAGATCAAACCCCTGCCAGTCGGTGACTTCAGGGCCCAGCACCACGCCGCCGCACCAAATATTGTCGGACAACATTGAGATCGCATCGAGTGTGTCGTAGTCTGCGCGCCGATCATCGATTAATTCGAATGCCGGATGGCAGGCAGCAACATATTCGCGAACGCTCTCCGCCGTAAATGGAGCCGCATCGGCCGAAATGTCCTTGCCGATCCGCACGGCTAATTCGAATTCGAGCGCCAACCCGTTGAAATCGCCAAGCGAGAGTTCGCTGCCCGATGGGTGAATTGTTTCCCGGAAGACAAAGCCGCCGCACGGCTGATCGACGCCGCAAAGTTCCTGAATCGGTTTTGAGGTTAGGGCGATTTTATAGCCGCCGACGGGGCCGCGGCCTTTCCAAAGCATGAGCAGCTTTTCCATCGCCCGGTATCCCTCGTCCAGACTGTCGAGCATCATGCTGCCGAGCGGGGAATATTTCTCACGGTCGCGGTGTTCGGCGAAACGGCGTTCCGCGACGGCACGGATTTCAGCGTCTGTGCTCATCTCTAGTCCTCCAATCGCTTGATCAGTGCTTGGCCGAATGCCTTGCAGCCGAGAGACCCGCCAAGGTCGCGGGTGCATGTTGAGGGGGTGGCCAGTTGAGCATCCAGTGCATCATTCAACAAATGTCCGGCTTCCTTCAGCTTGTTGTCCTGCTCGCGGGCCGCGATCCAGTCCAACATCATCGCCAGCGACAATACCATGGCGGTCGGATTGGCGATATCCTGGCCCTCGATGTCGGGGGCGGAGCCGTGGACGCATTGTGCCATGACATGGGTGTCGCCGGCGTTGATCGTTCCACCGAGGCCAAGCCCACCCGCCAGTTCATTGCCGAGGTCGGAGAGGATATCGCCATACATGTTCGACGTGCAGACCACGTCGAAGGCCTCCGGCGCGCGCACCATCAGCGCCGACATGGCGTCGATGATGACGTCGTCGACCTTGACGTCGGGATAGTTCTTACCAACTTCTCGCACGGTGTCGTGAAATAATCCGTCGGTCATCTTTAAGACATTGCGCTTGGTGACGATGGTCACCTTCTTGCGCCGCTGCAGGGCGAGCTTAAAGGCCACCTCGGCGATCTTCTGCGAGGCTTCGCGGGTGATCTTGCGGACAGCAATGGCGACATCTTCCGTCACCATCATTTCTCCATTGCCGAGATGCATGGATCGGTCGGCATAAAAACCTTCGGTATTCTCGCGGGCAAACACTAGATCCATGCTATCGACGGCGGACGGCAAGCCGGGCCGGGTCTTAGCTGGCCGAATATTGGCGTAGAGATCGAGCCCGGTGCGCATGAAGGCGGAAGGCCCGCGTCCCCCTTCTGCAAGGGGCGGGTAGGCCAGGGTATCCGTTGGCCCCATGATTACCCCGTCACTCTCTCCCGCTTTCGCCAAGGCTTCGTCGGGGAAGGTATTGCCGGCGGTTTCCAGGCTCGCGAACCCAATGGGCACTTCCTCCAACGCAATGTTAAGGCCGAGCTTCCGATCGAGCGCTTCCAACGCCGCCACGGCGACGGGTACGATCTCGGGTCCGATTCCATCACCGGGCATGACGAGAAATTTCATTCCGACTCCCTTCTTCAGTGTCGTGAGTTCTGGGAGGGAAGTTGCACCAGAGCGGCGCGGGGTCAAGTTGAACGCAGTCCACAATGTGATGGTTTATGTTTTTCGAGGAACAACTCCATGCACAGTATTATAATACTGCTGATCCGGTTGTGCGGAGGGCTTCATGGGAGTGATCCGTCTGTTTCACAAAGTCAAAGAACGCAGGGCTCACAGCACAATATAGATAAAATTTCGACATCGTCATCTCCACTCTCTCACGCTTCATGCTTCGACAAGCTCAGCATGAGCTTCCTCTCTGGCGTTTCTCTAAACGACCTCATCCTGAGCCCGTCGAAGGACGAGTCCGCAATTGCCCCAACCCGGTCCCGGACAGCGCCACTAACGCCTTGTGGGGTGTTGTAAGGTGGCGATTGCGGTGCGAGGACGACATGTAACGCTCAGGATATATTTCCGGGTTTGCCCGCGGGCGTCACGGAATGACGGGCGATATGCGTCGGCGTTCTACCCACCAAGGGGGAAGCGGCTTGCGCTGCTGGCACCTGCGTCTAAATTCCTGCCTGCCTTACCAATCCCCCAGGAGACGCCTTCGTGACTTACAAAAGTTTCGGATTTACCGACCATCAGCTCATGATCCGCGACGCCTTAATCGGTCTCATGGAGCGGGAATTGCCGCCGGAGAAGATCGAGGAATTAGAGAAAGCCTCCGCCTATCCGGACGAGGCATTCCAGGTGTTGGCCAAGGAAGGGTGGCTCGGGTTGCCCTATCCGGAGGAGCTCGGCGGCGCGGATGCGTCCTATAAGGATATGGCGGTGTTTATCGAGGCGCTGGCTTATGTGCATCCCGGGATCACGTCTGCCTTCATGACCACCGTGATCTATGGCGGGATGCAATTGGCCCGTAACGGCAATGATTGGATGAAAGGGGAGTTGTTGCCGGAATTATTGGCCGGACGCTTGAAGATGGCGATTGCCATGTCGGAGCCCTCTGGCGGATCGGACCTGGCGCGCATTAAAACCCGTGCGGTACCAGATGGTGAGGATTGGGTGCTCTCGGGCCAAAAGGTTTACATCACCAATGCTCATGTGGCGGACCGTCTTGTCGTCGCGGCTATGACTGATCCGGAGGCCGGGCGCAAAGGCATGTCGCTCTTGCTGGTCGACACCAAGGTCGACGGTGTGGACATTCGGCCGATGGATCCCTTGGGACGCCGCACCAGCCTGCCGAACGAGGTGTTCTTCGACGAGGTGAGGGTCGCGGGGCGTGAGGTCATCGGCGAGGTGGGCGAAGGTTGGAAGTTACTTATGCCGGGTCTCAACCTAGAGCGCCTGTTACTGGCAGCGGCGAGTGCCGGGCAATGCCTCAAAATTGTTGAGTTGGCCCGCGACTGGGCGAACGAGCGCGAGGCCTTTGGCGAGAAGATCACGGAATTTCAGGCCGTGGCGCATAAATTTGCCGATATGCAAATTATGACGGAGACCGCGCGCCTGCATACGTTTCATGTTGCCGATATGTTGGACGCGGGCGAGAACCCGGTGATGGAGACCGCCATCGCCAAGACCTTGGCCACGGAATACAACCTCGCGGTCGCCGATATGGGCATGCAGGTGATGGGAGGGGCCGGTTATATGATGGGGCCGATGGCGCGGCTCTATGCGGACGCCCGGGTCGGGCCCATCGGCGGCGGCACGTCGGAGATCATGCGCAACGTGATCGCGAAGCAAGTGTTAAGTTGAGGCAATGACAGCGTTGTGGATTACCCCACGATTTTCCAGCTGCCATCGGCCTGCCGGCAGACGGTACGTTGTTCCATTCGTGCGTCGTCTTTTGTTTTAACCGTGGCTTCGATCTTTCGGCATCTGTCGCCGTAGGCCGTTGTGCGGGTATCTTCAACGGCTTTGACCGCACCTTCGCTGCCGGTCTCGGGATTGATCCAGGCATATTCCTTGTCGGTGGGGCCTTCGGCGGCAAATTTCACGGCTTCGGCGTGGGCTTCTTTTTCCTCATCATACATGAGCGAGCCGACATGCCAGCCAATCGCCGCGCCGCCGACGGCACCAGCGATTGCGGGAAGTGCTGCCCCGGTAAAGTGTCCCGCGACCAGCAAGCCACCAAGCCCACCTAGAGCCGCCATCTTTACCTTGTCCGGATGCTCTTTAATCCAGTCGTTCATCTCGTTCATCGACTCGCAACCACCGATTGATAAGGCGGCGAAGAGAACGAATGCTTTGGTCGGTTTCCCGTGAGCCATAGGTGTGGCGTCCTGAAATCTATACTTGCGCAACGATAAACAAACGGCGGAACGGAAACAATGTCTTGCCGTCGCTTTGCGGCGGGTAGTGGACGAGGATATTCTTCTTGTATTCCGCCTCGAAGGTGGATTTCTCCGGCTCTTCAAGCGCGTCCAAAAACGGTTTTAGCCACGAACCCTTCACATATTCGGGCACTGGGTTTTCGCCGTCTAAAATTTGTTGGTACTCGGTCTCCCAAAGATCGAGGGATTGTACCAACGGCGTGAGGAGGTCGTAGTAAAAATTCGGCGGGCTCGTGGGTTCGTTCCGGATCAGCGGCTCCAACCTGTCCTTCCAGTCGCCGTCGCGGATGGTCTCGTAGACCGTGGTGTGAGAGCGCGCCATGAAATTGCGGGGCATCTGGATGGCGATATAGCCGCCGGGCTTCACCCATTTCAACAGATCGGGGAAGACATTGGTGTGGCCCTTAACCCATTGCAAAACCGCGTTCGAGTAGAGCAGGTCGAACGGCTCATCCGGTACCCATTCGGACAGGTCCGCCTCGATCCATTCCATATCGGGATGGGCGGCGCGGGCTTTCTCCAGCATCTCGGCGGAGCTATCGAGGCCGACGATCTTCGCATCCGGCCAGCGTCCTTGCAGGAATTGTGTGACATTGCCGGGGCCGCAGCCGAGATCGAGGACACGAGCGGGCGCTTCCAACGGCACAATGGACAAAAGGTCAAGGGCAGGGCGGATACGGTGTCCGCCGAAGGTCAGGTATTGTGCGGGGTCCCAGGTCATGAAGCTTCTCGTTGTGGGTTATCGAAATGGCGGGGTTGCAAACCGAAGGCTTCGGCGATCAATTCGTAAGAGCGCACCCGGGCTGAAAATTCATAGCAGTTAGAGAGGATAATGAATTCGTCCACATCGTAACGGGACGCCATTTCCTCTATCTCCGCTTTTACTTTATCGGGCGTCCCGAAAATCAGACGCTGGCGGTTCTGCTGAATGCGCCGCAGCTCGACCTCGGAATAGGTATGAGCAGCGGCGGTCTCGGGACTCGGCATGGGGCCATGCTGCCCCCGGTCTGCGCGCAACCGGTGCAGGTCCCGGGTGGAGACGATCCGCTCGGCTTCTTCCTCGGTCTCCGCGCAGAGCACGAAAATACCCATATTAACGGTAGGCTTTTCCATACTGTCGGAGACTTGAAAATTTTTGCGGTACAATCGCAAGAGCGCATCCGCATCGACCGGATTGATAAAATGCGCGTAAGAGAGGCCCATGCCGAAGCGCGCGGCGAGAGTCGTGCTGCCTTCGCTCGACGCCAATATCCAGATTTCAGGGATGCCGTCCGCCTTTGGTGTCGCTTGCACGCCGACCAGTGGATGGTCCGTCGGTAAGTCGCCGCTGAGAAAAGCCGCCATGTCGCGAATTTTTGCGGGAAAATACTCAATGCCGACTTGCGAGCCATAGGCCAGCGCAATCGCCGTTCGGTGATCGCTTCCCGGTGCACGACCGACCCCAAGGTCAATGCGGCCCGGATACATATTCTCCAGGACTTTGAAATTTTCGGCGACCTTATACGGGCTGTAGTGGCTCAGCATGACGCCGCCGGAGCCGACCCGTATCTCTCGCGTCGCGGCGGCGACCCGGGTCATCATAATCTCAGGTGCGGGTCCTGCCAGACCTTCGGTGCCGTGATGTTCAGCCAGCCAATAGCGGTGATACCCAAGGACTTCGACGCGCTGAGCGAGTTCAACGGTCTCCCGGATAGCATCGGCAGGTGTGCCCCCTTCGCGGATTGGCGATTGGTCTAGCACGCTAAGACGGATATTCTGTGATGAATTGGTCATGGGCCGCGCACAATAGCGCGAATGGCGCGGGGTTAGAAAGAATGAAATTGTCGCAATCGCAGGCGGAAGTCCTGGCGCTTCAGGCCTTGGGCTATATCGCGTCCGATGAGGAGTTGTTACCGAGGTTCCTCGCGTTGACCGGAATGGATGCGGAAGGCCTGCGAGCGGCAGCCGCGGAGACGGGTACATTGATAGCGGTCATTGATTTTATTATGTTCGACGATGCTTCGGTGAGAGGGTTTGCTGAACATGCGGATATAGAACCCGAAGCGGTCGCACGCATTCGATTTCTATTGGCGGGGCCGGAAGGCGATCTTGTCTAACGCCCTCCCGTAACTTTCAATGGATATATAGAGATGACCGAAATCGGATACGCATACCCAGACTTGCTTTGGACACCGGATCAATTATCGGCGCGGCTCGACGATCCTTCGGTGAAGGTTGTCGATGTGCGACCGGGCGAGCGGTTTTCGATGGGGCATATACCGGGCGCGCATCATTATGCGATCTATGCGGTGAATTGCGACGATACAGATGAAGCACCGCTTAATTCCTTCGTCCGCATGTGGGCGTTCTTGCTGGGGAGCAGGGGTGTTTCCTTCGACGACACGATTGCACTGTGCGGAGAGATTACCGGTATGACCAGCACTCGGGGGTTATGGTTTCTCGAGTATTTGGGGCACCGGGACGTGCATATCCTCGACGGTGGATACACGGCTTGGGCCGATGCAGGACTGGCGACGACACGCGACGCGGATGTCACACCCGCGGTGCCGTTTCGATTTACGCCCAGGCCGAAGAAGGTCGCGACGTACAAGGATGTCTTGCGGGTGATCGACGCGCCGGACGGGCTCGTGCTCGATACCCGGTCACGGTTAGAATTTACTGGTGAAGATGTCCGCGCGGCGCGGGGTGGTGCCATACCGGGGGCCGTTCATGTGGAGTGGCTGAACAATTTGACGGATGACGGAAAAATGAAACCGGCGGAAGAATTGCGCCGTCAGTTCGAAGCGGCAGGGGTGACCCCCGACAAGGAAATAATAGCTTATTGCCAGACCGGTTATAGGTCCGCACACGCCTATACCGCGCTTAGGTTGCTTGGATATGAGAGGGTGCGGAACTATCTCGGCTCTTGGCGGGAATGGGGTGACAAAACTCATCTGCCCATCGAAACCCGCGCGGCCGCGCAATCTTGATTAAGTGGGTGTTACCTAAAACGAGAGGTGATGTCGGCCGTTCAGCGCGATCATTCGCTCCAGCGCCGCATACGCTGTTTCGTTGCGTTCCGAAGCCACATGCGTACCCGCGCGACGGTTTAAATTGTCGGCCCAGTCTTTCTGACCGCTTGCGTAATTTTCGTAGTTCAATGTAACTATTTTCCTGCTCCTGCCTTTCTGCTGTCTGCAGGGTTAACATACGGGCATGGGGCCGACTGCGAAGTGACACGCGTCACAGAAGATACAAAAAATGATCAGGCGGCGCGGATTTCCGATTCGGCATCGACGCACGGCAAGTCCTGCCCACTGTCTTTATCGATCTGGAAGCTCGGTTGCAACGAAAACGCTAACAGTCGATTGATGGCCATGATCGCCAACATCGCGTATTCACGGTCGGTCGCGCCGTGATCCAATTCTGCCTTTTCCGCGAGTACTTCGGCCCAACCCTTTTGATCTTCTAAGTATTTTCCATAATCCACCTGTATCACAAAATTTTCCTTTCAAAATTTGAGCCTTCAACGGGTCCAGACCCGGCGGTTCGGTCACTGTGTTAATCAGTTCCTATAAAGCATTCGTCGTGCCATGAATTACGGTGCAGTGGACTTGGCGACATGGCCAGGCTAAACCTGCATTGTTGAACGTCCGCGATCGTTCGCAATTTTCGCAACCAAGTGTACCAGCTTGATGTTCGCCGCCCGCACCATTGATTTATCCGAAGCGAAAGTGAGAGCCACACCATGAGTGAATCCGGAGTGTCGGCAATCCGTGCAGCGCTGGAGGGAGGCGATGCGGTCGAAGCGGAATTGCTGGCGCGTGATGCGCTGGAACTCGACCCTGAAGATGCGCTGCTTCATGCATATCTCGGCTCCATTTTGATGGCACGCGGCAATGTCATTGAAGCGTTGCCGCAATATCAGATGGCGATCCAGCTACAGCCCGGTGTCGCGGCTTACTATAATGAGCTTGGCAATGCGCTGGCGGCATGTGGGGATTTCGATGCGGCCACCGTGGCATTGCGAGAGGCAGCCAAGTTATCCCCGGAGCTTCCGGAAATTCACAACAATCTCGGCAATGTGCGGCGCGCGTCGGGCGACCGTGTCGCCGCGGCCGAAAATTATCGGCAAGCCTTGGCGCTGCGGTTTGATTATGCGGAGGCATGGAGCAATTTAGGGGTCGTTCTGCAGGAGTTGGACGACCTGGACGGTGCAGAAGACGCTTATCGCCGGGCCATCGAAATTGACGACGGGAATTTGTTTGCGTTGACCCATTTAGGCGTAGTCTTGGCGGCGAAAGGCGAATTAACCGCAGCGGAATCAGCTCACCGCACGGCGATTGCGAGTAATCCCAATTTTCCCGCGCCTTATAACAACCTCGGTATTGTCCTGAAGGATCAGGGCCGTCTTGATGAAGCGCTGCAGTCTTACGAGCGCGCGATGCAAATGAATCCGACAGAGCCCAGTATCCGGTCGAACGCGCTCTTGGCGCGTTGTTGTTCGCAGAAAATTCGCGAAGACAGTTTATTCGCCCAACACATGATCTTTGGAGAACGCTTCGAGACACAGCGAGAGACGGATTTCGACATCTCCGCTCGATCTGATGCGCGCTTGAGGATTGGATATGTGTCGCCCGATTTTTACAGTCATTCGGTGGCGTCGTTTATCGAACCGATTATCGAAGCGCACGATCGCGATGAATTCCACGTGACCTGCTATTCGGACGTGATCGGTGGGGATGAGGTGACGCGGCGATTGAAAGCATCAGCGGATATGTGGTGTGATACTGCGCAAGAGAGCGACGATGAACTCTACCAACGCATTTTTGCGGATAAAATCGATATCTTGGTCGATCTCGCGGGACACACGGGCGACAATCGCCTACCGGTCTTTGCCCGCCGGGCCGCGCCCGTTCAGGTCACTTGGATCGGATATCCGGCGACTACCGGCCTCTCGCGGATGGATTATCGAATAACGGACCGATGGGCCGATCCGGAGGGAGACGCGGATCGCTGGCATAGCGAGAGCCTGCTGCGGCTGGAGCCCGGATTTTTGTGCTACCGCGCGCCGGACGAGGTCCGGTTGTCGGACAAGCCGAATGGTGGTGTGCTGACATTTGGATCGTTCAACAACTTTGCGAAGATCAATGACGCAGTGCTCGATGTCTGGGCAGCATTGTTACAGGGCGAACCAGCGGCGCGGTTGTTGCTGAAATGCCGGCAACTCGCGGATGACGGCGTGCGCCGCCGGCTGGTCCAGGCATTTAGCGCGCGATCGATCAGCGCGGATCGCCTGGCACTGCATGGACGGGTCGCCTCTCGTAACGATCACCTGGCCCTGTATGGCGAGGTCGATGTGGCGCTCGATACGTTTCCCTATAACGGCACGACGACGACATGCGAGGCGCTATGGATGGGCGTCCCGGTCGTGACCATGACCGGAACACGCCACGCAGCCCGCGTCAGTGAAAGCCTGTTACGACGCGTCGATTGGGATGCATGGGTGGCTAAGTCGCCAGAAGAGTATGTCGAAATCGCCCGCGAGTTGGCGCGAAGCCGACCAACGCCATCCGAGGTTCGCGATCAATTGGCGTCGTCATCGGTCATGGACGGCAAGGCCGTCACCGCGGCGTTGGAGGCGTCGTACCGTGAGATTTGGCGCCGTGGAGATGCACGATCCTGAGGTCCGTAGTCTCGCGGTGGGTTGATCCGGAGACCAACCGTCGTCTTTGGCGGATGTCCGGACCGATGATCTTGGCGAATGTGGCAATTCCATTGCGGGGCGCTGTTGATACCGCAATGGTCGGACATCTTTCCGAGCCCTATTTCCTGGTCGCTGTTGCCACCGGGACAACGGTGTTCAACTTCATCTTCTTCGCTTTTAATTGTCTGCGCATGGGGACGACCGCGCCGACCGCGCAGGCCTCCGGAAGTGGTGATAGTGATGAAGTGCGTGCGATCCTCTGGCGCGCCCTCTGTTTGTCGCTTCTTATTTCGACTGGGCTCGTCTTATTGCAATTGCCAATCATCGACGCTGCTCTCTCGATGATCTCCGCCAGCGCCGAGGCAGAAACTCATGCGCGGACCTTCTTCCTCATCCGTATTTGGGCGATGCCGGCCGCTCTCGCGACATATGCGGTTGTCGGTTGGCTTTATGGATTGGAGGATGCGCGGGTACCGTTGGTGTTGCAGATAACGACCAACGTTATCAACATCGCGCTCGATTTCCTATTCGTTTTTGGTTTTGGTTGGGGCGTCGCTGGTGTCGCCATGGCAGGTTTGATCGCTGATGTCGTCGGCCTTTCCATCGCCTTCTACTTCATCTTCAGACGTCTTGGTTCAATCGGCGGCACGACGCATTGGAGCCGTGTCTTTGATGTCAGGCGTATGCGCCGGATGTTGGCGATCAATCGCGATATCTTTTTGCGCACATTCTGCGTGGTATCGGTCTCTGCGATTTTTATCGCGCGTAGTGCCGAGCTGGGTGATTTGGAAGCCGCCGCTAATCAGGTCTTATTGAACTTCCTGATGTTTACCTCCTTCGGCATAGACGGCTTGGCTTTTGCCGCAGAGGCAATGATCGGCGAGGCCATCGGGAGAAGAAATATGTCGCGGTTCCAGATCGCGGTGCGCGGCGTTTTGTTGTGGACGGCTGTCTTCGCGGTGGTCAATACGACGATCTATTGGATGTTCGGACTATCGATCGTTTATCTCATGACCGATATTGAATCCGTGCGGCGGACGGCGGAACTCTATATCGCCTGGTCTATCGCTATGCCTATCGTTTCTTCATGGGCATTCACATTCGATGGGATATTTATTGGTGCGACCCGAACACGGACGTTGCGGAATTCGATGTTCGCCGCTTTCGCCGTCTTTCTTGCCATTGTCTTCGGGGTGTCCCCGCATATGGAAAACCACGGGCTATGGCTCGCGTTCTTCCTGTTCTTAACTTTGCGCGGAATGATCTTGGCTTCGCTGTATCCGCGATTGAGACGAAGCCTAGAGTCAGTCGCGGTGGAGGACGGCAACCGCCTCTAGTTCCGCCGACCAGGCGAACTGATCAATGGGGGTGATCTGGTCAACGACGTAACCACCGTCGACTAGGGCGCGCAGATCACGGGCTAGGGTCGTTGGGTTGCAAGACACAGCGACAATCTTCGGGACCTTCGAAAGCGCCAGATACTCGGCTTGATCTTTTGCGCCGGCGCGGGGGGGGTCGAACACAACCGCATCGAAGCGATTAAGTTCCTGTTCCGTCAGTGGAGAGCGGGCAAGGTCTCGTTGTTCGGCCTTGAAGGATAACCCGGCGGCGGCGTGGCGCATCGCAGCTACCATATCGTCGATTAATTCAAATGCGGTTACGTTTGCCGTTTTCGTCATTGGGAAGGAGAGGCTGCCGCAACCAGCATAAAGATCGGCTACCCGTTTGGCATCGCCGATAGCGTCTTGGGCGAAATTGGAAATTACTTTTTCACCCTCGGTACTGGGCTGCAAAAAGTACTTAATTGGTAAAAATACGTTCGCCGAACCGAATTTGATATTCGGGGCCCGGCGTTGGACCAATGGTTCGCCGCCTTCCCGGTCCGACCAAGAAATCCGGGCCACGTCATTCGCCTCAGCGAAGGCCGCCAGTTTCTGGCGCACGATCAGGTCGGGGCTGTACATGGAATTGGATAGAAATAGAAGATCGACGCCGGATTGCGTCTCTGTCATCCGAATGTCTTGGGCATGCCGCGCCAGGCCCGTCGATTTGAGCAATTCCCTCAAGGTGGGCAGAAAAGCCGAAAGTGTCGGTCGAATCGCTGGGCACGTGTCGATATTAACGATTTCCTTACTGCGTGTTTTGTGCAGACCAAGGATCGGTCTCTTCCCGCGACCGATGGCGAACTCGACACGGCGTCGGTGCCCAGGTGAAATCGTAATCGTCGGATTTAGGGTGATTTCACTAAAACCTCGACGCCGGAGGGCAGTAAGTAGTTGGTCGGATTTAAACTTGGCGTTGGCGGGGTGCGGTAAGTGTTGCAGTGCGCAGCCGCCGCAGTCGCCAAAGTGGCGGCATTCGGGATCGATACGCCCTGGTGCCGTCTCGAGGGTTTGCTCGATGGTGGCGGTCCGTCCGTCGCCCCGCTTCGGACCGACTAAAACACGCACTCGATCCTCCGGCGCCGTATAAGGCACATAGACGGGCGTTCCGGATGGAAGGAGACCAATTCCATCACCTTGAGCGCCCAATCTTTCGATCGTGACCTCTTCGATTATGGCTGGCGGTCTTTTGCTGTTTCTATATTTATTTCTGGACAAGTAAATAACTGTTCCGATTAAATTGCTTATTATTTATGGTAATACTGTAGATTAAAGTAAAATGGGGATTCGCGCTATCGTTTTGGCGATAGAAGCGGCGAGTGCATACGTCGTTTACGACTCTATTAGGCGTTATATTCGGTTTCAGGCTATTCATCCTCTCAATTGTGATCAGCACCGAGAACTATCTGGTTTTTCTGAGCTTTCCCAGTGCGCTTATGGTTGTCGGTGGTACATTAGCGGCAACTCTTATTGGCCAAGAGGCACGCTATGTCTGATTCGCGTTGCGTGGAATTATGCCGGTCCGCGGGTGCAGGCTCGATGGCAATATTCCATCACGATCCGGATCATGAGGACGATTTCATGGACAAGCTCGAGACCGAAGCCCGTGGAGAATGGAATAACGTGTTCGTTTGCACGCGAACAAATGGCAGTGGAACTGGCGTAGAACGTGTCGTAATTCGTGAATATGGTGTGTGATTTCAACTGTGGTGCATACTCTGTTGCAATAGAGCGTGTGAACTGTGAAGGGGTGGCGCCGATCAATCGAATGTCGATATGATTGAGGGGTTTCAGATAAGTGGGCGAGCGTAGTGCAGCAATCGAGTGATAGTTTGGTGACGGAGCGCGAACAGACGTTCGAGCGTCTGATCGAGCTTGGTATCGCTTTGTCGTCCGAACGGGATCATAACCGTTTGATGGAAATGATCTTGTTAGAAGCGAAACGAATTCCCAATGCCGATGGTGGGACGTTGTATCTCTTTAATGATGAGGAGGGCACACTCTCGTTCGAGATCATGCGGAACGACACGCTGAACATCGCGATGGGCGGTACCACCGGCCAAGATATTCCATTCCCTCCACTGCATACTTTCGATGCCGAAACAAAGGAAGCGAACTATAAGAATGTAGCGACAGCTGTCGCGTTATCGAAAGAGATGAGCAACATACCGGACGCCTATACGGTCGAGGAGTACGATTTTAGCGGCACGAAGGCTTTTGATCAGAAAACCGGTTACCGCTCGACCAGTTTCTTGACGATACCGCTGTTGAACCGGGCCAACGACGTGATTGGCGTCGTCCAATTGATCAATGCCCGCGATGAGGTCGGCAATGTGGTTGAGTTCGGCCATCATGTCGAATCCATCATAGGCGCCTTGGCCAGTCAGGCGGCGGTTGCGTTGGAAAATCAGCTGTTGGTCCAACAATTGCGGACTTTGATGGATAGTTTTATCGAGTTGATTGCCGGCGCGATTGACGAGAAATCCGCATATACAGGCGGACACTGCCAACGGGTGCCAGAACTTACTAAGATGATCGCACGCGCGGCTTGCGCCAGCGAAGACCCGCGCTTCGCCTCGTTCGATTTGACTGAAGACCAATGGTACGAACTGCATCTGGCCGGATGGCTACACGATTGCGGAAAGGTAACGACGCCAGAATATGTGGTGGATAAGGCGGTTAAACTGGAGACCATCAACAACCGTATACATGAAGTGCGTAATCGGTTCGAAATTATGATCCGCGAAGCGGAAATTGACTATCTCAGAAAATGCATGGACACAGATGCGGCTGAACGGGAAGTCCTAAAGCAAGATTATGAAGAGCGTGTCGCGCAATTGACCGATGATTTTGAGTTTATTGCTGAGGCCAATGTGGGCGGTGAGTTCCTTGATGACGAAGCCATCGAACGCATCAAACAGATAGGCGAGATGACCTGGACGCGCAAGTTGGACCGAACGATCGGACTTTCCTGGGAAGAAGGTAAAAGGTTGGAGGCTGCGCAGCCGGCTGTGGCTCCCTGTAAGGAAAAATTACTGGAAGACCGTCCGGATCACGTCACTAACGAATACGATTTCGGTGAGATCTACAATCTGACCATTCGCAGGGGCACGCTCACGGAACAAGAGCGCCTGAAAATTAACGACCATATTTCGGTAACGATTGATATGCTCGAATCCTTGCCGTTCCCCAAGAATCTGAAGAAGGTTCCGGAATATGCTGGCGGGCATCATGAAAAGATGGACGGTACCGGTTACCCGCGCGGATTGACCAAGGATGATATGTCGATGCCGGCCCGGATGATGGCGATCGCCGATATCTTTGAAGCCCTGACAGCATCGGACCGTCCGTATAAAAAGGCGAAAAAGTTAAGCGAATCCTTAAAGATCATGATGTTCATGAATAAGGATCAGCATATCGATGCCGATTTATTCGAGCTATTTCTGACCGAGGGTGTTTGGAAGGAATATGCGGAAACCTTCCTTGATCCGGAGCAAATCGACGATGTCGATATTTCCCAGTATATGCCCGCCGGCGGAGATAATTGATCTGAGTTGTGGCTTAGGAGGCGTCTTCACCGGCCGTCCGCCATATTACATTTCGGTATACATGGGCTCGGCTTACTCGAATTAAACATTGTTTGTAAATATCTGTGGTGAGGAACCGATGCTTAGTAAAAGTGCGGCGGATAGTCTTGCTTCCACGCTGTTTGTTTTCGCTCTGTTGGCATGATTTACCGATTAGTACTATTGTTAATGGCCCTTTGCACAATTAAGCTGCAAAGATTGTCCGAACGGGCCGGAAATTGGTCCGCGCGCAATGTCTCGTATAGAAGTGGCTTCGGCTCATCAATTGGTGCTTGAAGAAACTCGTTTAAGGCAAAATTTATATCGAGTTCAACATGAAAAAATTTAGCAAATAAAAATATCATACTGAGATATGGAGATAAGTTTTTGTTGGAAGGGCTGAATTTCCCGTAGAATTGGAGGGACAGTGAACTGTCCCCGAAGGCAAAACACATTCAATTGACGGCCGCGCTATTGACGGCCATTGACGCGGGTTACTGGCACCTCGGCGCTAAATTGCCCACGGAACAAGAGCTTGCTAGCCAAACGCCGTATAGTTTGGGAACCGTCCAACGGGCGATGCGGACACTGGTGGAGTCCTTTAGGCGTAAAGGTGCCGGAAGTTATGTGGCGGCGCGCGAAGGGTTGACGGACGACCCGTGGCATCTGCGTTTTAATGGCGATGATGGTGTCTCATTTCTCAGCGTTGCACCGAAAGTATTGCTTCGTGACAGGTTTTCCGGGCCAGGACACTGGAATGAATTTCTCGAACTCGGCCCCAGTAAGGAGGTCGTTTAAGTCGATCGAAGGATCGATATTGGAGGTGAGTTTTATGTCTTCAGCCGGTTCTTTGCCGCAGTCGATCCGTATGCTGTGTTGCTGTACAAGCCATTGTCGGAGCTGGATGGTGCGAATTTCAGGAAATCGCTTCGTAGCGAATTTGTAATTGTAATTGCCACGATTTCACAAGACGTTCGAACGGTGGGGTTTCCCAGCGAGATTTGCGATGCCTTATCACTGTCGCAGGAAACAAACGGACTGTTTATTCAGGTGGTCGCTCGCGCCACCCAAGGCGCATCTGTCTATTATCAGGAGCTTTACGTTCCGGCGACGGACTGGCGCTTACATATATCGGATATAAAGAGTTGAGGCGCACCATGACATTGAATCCAAAGGAATTTCTATATGAATTGATGATGGCGGCTATAGATGCTGCCGATCCTGCTCAGTGCCTTCCAGCACATTTACCTGACCCGCCCAAGGGACGGACCATTGTCGTCGGCGCCGGGAAGGCGGCGGCGACAATGGCGCGGACGGTTGAGGAGAATTGGGGCGGCGACCTTGAGGGCCTCGTTGTCACGCGATATGGGCACAAGGTCGATTGCGATAAGATTGAAGTGATCGAAGCGGCCCATCCAATTCCCGATGCGGCGGGAGAAGCGGGTGCGCGTCGCATTATGGAACTGGTTTCATCAGCGGGAGAAGATGATATAGTTTTATGCCTAATTTCGGGAGGGGCCTCAGCTCTCCTAGCGCTGCCGGGCGGTGGGTTGACGCTTCGTGATAAACAGAGCGTCAATCGCGATTTGCTGCGCTCTGGGGCCAATATTACGGAGATGAATTGCGTCCGTAAGCATCTCTCGGCCATTAAAGGGGGGCGATTGGCGGCTGCCGCCGCCCCGGCCCGGATCTTAACCTTGGCGATCTCCGATGTTCCCGGCGACGATCCGGCGGTCATCGGTTCCGGCCCAACGGTCGCGGATGTCACGACTTACGCAGATGCGCGCGGTATTTTCGATAAATACGAACTGACGCCACCGGAATCCGTCGGGCGGTGTCTGTCGACGGCCGCAGACGAGACTCCGAAGCCGGGTGATCCCAGATTGCGAAACGCCGAGTGTGAGTTGATTGCGACGCCTCAAATGTCGCTGGATGCCGTCTCTGCAATCGCAGCGAAGCACGGGGTCACACCTGTCGTGCTGGGAGATGCGATCGAAGGCGAGGCACGGGAAGTGGCAATTGTGATGGCCGGAATCGCACGGCAAATGGCGCGTCGAGGACAGCCGGCTCCGGCGCCTGCGGTTCTTCTGTCGGGCGGCGAGACGACAGTGACCGTTCGGGGCGCGGGTCGTGGCGGGCGTAACGCCGAGTTTCTGTTGGCGTTGGCGGTGGCGCTTGAAGGAGAGCCCGGTGTTTGGGCTCTCGCCGTGGATACGGATGGGATTGACGGCACCGAAGACAATGCGGGTGCGATGGTCACACCAGACACTTTGGGCGAGGCCGAGATATCGGGTCTTGAGCCGAAGAGCATGCTGGCCAACAATGATGGGTACAGTTTCTTTCAAGCCCTCGATCAGCTGATAAAGACAGGACCCACTTTCACCAATGTGAACGATTTTCGGGCGATCCTAGTGCTGCCGAAATAGAAGATATGCCATATACTGAGCTTGCCTGTGAGATCAGAGACTCAGAAGGGTCCGGAAGAATAAGGGAAAACCCAAATGCTTTTTCGACAGCTCTTCGATGCTGAATCCTTCACATACACCTATTTGATTGCGAGCCGGGAGGGCGGCGAAGCCGTTATCATCGATTCGGTGATCGGTCATCTCGATCAGTATCTGCGCCTACTGGAGGAGTTGGGGCTAAAACTCGTGAAGGTCGTCGACACCCATACTCACGCCGATCACATTACCGGTATGGGCGTGCTGCGCGACCGCACGAAGTGCGTCACTGTGATGGGTTCCCAAAGCGCTGCCGACGTGGTCTCGATGCGTGTCCGAGATGGGGAGACAATCGATATTGAAGGCCTCAGCCTTGACGTCATCTATACGCCAGGCCACACGGACGATTCATACTCATTCAAGCTATTGGACCGTGTCTTTACGGGAGATACGCTCTTTATTCGAGGGACCGGCCGCACCGATTTTCAGAACGGTGATGCAGTGACACAATACGATTCGATCTTCAATAAATTGCTGTGTCTACCGGACGAGACCCTGGTGTATCCGGGGCATGACTATAAAGGCGAGATGGTCAGTACAATCATTGAAGAGCGGCGTCATAATCCCCGATTGCAGGTCTCAAACGCGCTAGAATATGCGGAAATCATGAATGGCCTCAATCTCGCCAACCCGAAAATGATGGATGTCGCGGTCCCCGCGAACAAAAAGATTGGGGCGGCCCAAGGTGAAGAAGTTCAAGCGGCCTGGGCGTTGTCCGTAGATGAAGTACAAAACAGATGCGTCAGCGGTGATTGTGTCTTGGTCGATTTACGTGAGGAAGCGGAACGTCGCCAGCACGGCGTCATTCCAGGTTCCGTTCATGCGTCATATGGAGAGCTGAACGATTTTGTTTGTGAGGGGGGGCTATTACGCGAGATAGCCAATAAAGCGGATCGCCGTATCATATTTTATTGCGCTTACGGCGAACGATCGGCGCTTGCGGTTCAAACATCCGAAGGGATGGGATTGAAGGAAGTGTTCCACCTCGTTGGTGGAATTGATGCTTGGAAGGCATCCGGTCGGGAAATAACTGTTTGAGTATGAAACGTAAGAGCTAAATTGAAGGTGTGTCACTTTTAAGCTGCATTAAGTTTCAACGAATTCTTAAGAAAATACGTGCAAACTGTGGCTGCGAAAGTGGGAAGTTTATTGCCGTTCCCACTAAATTCGGCAGTACGCAGTTTTAGGCCATGCCTGCCATTCCAAGCGGCAACTACGGAAATGAAGAAAACCGGCGTGAAAATGTTTCGGATAATTTTGATTGGAGCGGCAGCTCTCGGCGTTTTGGTGGGTCCTGTGTTGCCGGGGCTTGCCGGAGAGCCGAGAATTGACGAGCCGATTTTACCAATTCCGCAAACAGTAATTGTGTATAAAGATAAGGCCGAAATTGGCAAAAAACTCTTTAATGACGTCCGTTTGTCGCAGAAAAGCACGATCGCTTGTTCATCTTGCCACTTGTTGCGCGACGGTGGTGGTGACGGGCGCAAAGTTTCAATAGGGTTGAATGGACGAGAGGGCAAGCTGAACGCGCCGACGGTCTTTAGTGCCGCCTATAATATCGCACAGTTTTGGTGTGGGATCGCCGGCATCCAAGTCTTGAAGGGAAAGTTTCCTAATCTCCCGGTGATCGCGATTTCCGGCGGCTGGGCTGAGTTGGATCCGAACGATACGATAGTGGCAGCACAGAAGATCGGTACGTATGCGGGCGTGAAAAAAAACTGATCGGCGCGATAGATTTCGATGCGGCGCTCAAGCAAATCGGTCGGGGCGCTCCCGTAACATCCTTCTGATAAATAGAGATTGCGGAAGGTCGGCCCTCGAATTGACTGGGGCGCGCGTTATTTCTTGTTCCGACAAGAGATAAACAGTGATGAAGGAACACATCCATGGCTGTCGATGACCGTACCCCGATCTTCATAGGCGTCGCGCAAGTAGAACAACGCGAAGACGATCCGAGCGTCGCGAAAGAACCGCTCGATTTGATGGTCGAAGCGGTTCGAGCGGCAGGTGAAGATTGCGGCAATCCGAAGGTCTTGAAATTGGCGGACTCGGTGCGCGTGATACGAGGCATCTGGGGCTACGGTAATCCCGCTCGCCAAGTTGCTGAACGCATCGGAGCCAGTGGGGCGGAGACCGGGCTCACGTCGCTTGGCGGCAACTATGTTCAATCCATGACAAATCGAAGTTTCCTCGATATCCAAAGCGGCAAAAATGAAATTGTTATTGTCACCGGTGGAGAATGCGGACGCACTCAAGGCCGCGCACGTAAGGCCGGCCTCGAACTCGACTGGAATCCATTGACCCGGGAGCCGGGCGCCAGTCCGACGACACGGGATGACGGTGCCGCGCCGGATATGTTTCTCGGCAGCAGTAAAGTCACCCGCCACGAAGCGGAGACGCGTCGGGGCATCCAATTCCCCATCCAATTCTATCCGATGTTCGAGACTGCTTTGCGCTACGCCAATGGTGAGAGCGTCGATGGGCATTTGAAGCGCGTCTCGGAGCTTTGGGCCAGATTCAACCGGGTGGCCGTCGATAATCCCAACGCCTGGATTCGCAAACCATTGAGTGCAGAGGAAATCCGCACGCCATCTCCGTTGAACCGGCCGGTCTCATACCCTTATACGAAACTGATGAATTCGAACAACAGCGTCGATCAGGGCGCGGCATTGATTCTGACTTCTGTCGGTAAGGCGCGGGAACTCGGCATTGCGGAAGAACGTTGGGTCTATCCGCATGCGGGGACGGAGGCCTGGGATCATCTCTATGTATCGGAGCGTGACAATCTCCATTCCTCGCCGGCGATACGTCTCACGGCCGCTAAGCTTTTCGAGCTGACCGGTTTCGGTGTCGACGATATGGATCATGTCGACCTCTACAGTTGCTTTCCCGCGGCGGTTCAGGTCTCCGCGAACGAGATCGGCCTCTCACAGGACCGTCCGCTGACAGTGACAGGCGGCCTGACTTTTGCCGGTGGACCGCTCAACAATTATGTCATGCACTCGGTGGCGAGGACCGTGGACCTTCTGCGCGAAAAGCCGGGCAGTAAGGGCTTGGTGACCGCGAATGGCGGATTGCTGACCAAGCATGCGCTTTGCATTTATTCGACGGATGCACCTGAAAAGCCCTTCGCCTGGGCCAACCTGCAGGATGAGGTCGACGCCATGCCGCGCCGCGAAGTGGCTGAAGAACACGACGGAAGTGCGACGATAGAAACCTATGTCGTCATGTACGACGCCGACGCACAGCCGAGCACGGTGCACGCAGCTTGTCTCTTAGACGATGGCCGACGGACCTGGGCTAATATCGTGGATCGGGACACCGTCGCTGCAATGACGAGGGAAGAGTATTGCGGCCGCGTCGGGAAAATTGACGGTGCCGGCGGCTTGACCCTCCAATAGTGCGAACCTCCGATTAGCTCCGGTTTGGATAATCCGGCAGATCGAAACCGAACATCCGTTTCGCGTTGAGGCCGAGAATCTTCGCGCGCTGATCGTCGTTCATCTTCTGCATGGTGCGTTCGATGGCGGCGGCGGAGTGAGGCCAGGTTCCTTCATGATGGGGGTAATCATTCGCCCACATAAAATTATCCCAAAGGTTATACTCCTCTGCCAGAAGGAGGCCCGCCGGGTCTTCTTGGAAACTGGCGGCACCGTTGGAGCGGAAATAGTCACTCGGCAGGCCTTGGAGTTTCGGGCGAACCCAGAAATGATGTTTCTTGTATGCCTCGTCCATAGCGTCGAGAACCCAGGGTACCCAGCCAATACCGGCCTCGATCAGAGCAAACTGAATTTTCGGGAAGCGTTCCAAGACACCGGATGAGCAGAGGTTCGCCAACGGCTCGATGGTCGGAGAGAGCGAGTGCGTCACGTAATTGATGACGGCACCACCATTACCCTTGGACGCCCGCGGATCGCGTCCGGTGGAGACATGGAAGGTGATCGGCAGGCCGGTCTCTTCGATCAGTGCCCACATCTTGTCGAAAACCGGCAAGTTGTAATTGTCATGGTCGACATCATGCGCGCCGAAGATAGGTTTGCAGGGCAACGTCAGGCCGCGGAAACCCAAGGCAGCAACCCTTTCGATTTCCGCCATCGATCCGTCGAGATCGCCGGTCGCGATGGCCGCTAACGGAGAGACGATGTCGTTGTGATCGGCGAATTCCTCCCAGGCCCACTCGTTCCATACCTTGCATTGCGCCATAGCGAAGACCGGATCCGGCGTCGCCCACATGGCGAGGCCTTTGTTCGGGAACATGATCTCGCCATCGATCCCGTCATATCGATTATCTTCGAGGCGGCCCTCGACAGTGGCACCCGCCTTGCCGCGTACGCCGTCTTCGCCCAGCATTTTGAAGTCGAAGACTTTAGACGGGCGATAGCCTTCCGTGATGCGCCATTTGCCGCCTTTGTCATCGACTTCCACGCGCGGAATGCGATCTAGGTATTTCTTGTCGATGCGCTTCTCCCACAGATCGAACGGTTCGTTCGCATGGGTATCGGCGGAAATCATCAGGTACTTGTCCGGATCGTCGCGCCGCGCCGTGCGCTTCCAGCCCTCAAGGCCGGGCGTCTCACGTCGCCACTGATTTTCCGCATTGGTTTCGTATTTGGGCTGTTCGGACATTGTACTTTCCTCCTGCCACTCACCCGTCGGCAGGCTCAGGGTGAGGATTTGTATGCACTATTTTCCAAGCAAATCTCTATTCCACCGCCACACGCCACTGCACTAGCGTATAGGGCGGCTCGGCATCGTCATGGGGCTCGAATACCGCTTCGACCTTGGAGCCTATCACGACCTCCTGATGCGGGTCGCCCAATAGGTTGCCGATCATACGAACGTTTCCGGCCTGCGGCAGTTCGACCAGCACCACGAGATAGGGACCCTGGTCCTTGAGCGCGGGATGCACCGGATGCCAAGGACGTTCCCAACTGTAAATCCTGCCGCTGGGTTCGATCTGTTCCCAGGTCATGTTGAACGATCGGCAGTTATGGCAAACCCATTCCGGGCCCCACTGCCAGGTGCTGCAATCGCCGCATTTCTGAACCATCAGCTCGCCGCGTCGGGTCGCTTCCCAATAATTCTTATCGAGACCGTCTCCTTGCGGGACCGGGATCGGCATGCCTTCGGGCAAATAACTCTCGCTCATAATGTGGCCTCCGATCCCATGATGATGCTGCTGACATGGTGGACCATCGGTCCGGCGATGTTGATGGCGACGTCGGCGCCCGGAACCTGATTAACGGAGTCGCCCCGGATCTGCCGAACCGCTTCTATTTGCAATCCAAGTCCGTGCATGTAGCACTCAGCCAGGTTTCCGCCGCTGGTGTTGAGCGGCATCTTGCCGCCGGGTGCGATCAGGTTTTCCAATTGGAAAAACTCATTGCATTCCTCCGGTCCGCAGAAGCCATGCTCGACGACGGCCATCATCACGCCGATGGTGAAATTCTCGTAGCTCTGCACGACATCGACATCGCCGGGACTGACTTGCGCCATCTCGTATAGGCGGGGCGCCAAAGTGGCGAAGCTTGAGGACGGAAAGTTACTGGCGTTCATGACCGGTGCACCGCACCGATGGTCGGAGCCTTGAGCGGCACCCAGAATAAAGGCCGGTTTTTGCTTCAGATCGCGCGCCTTTTCCGCCGATACGATGATACAGGCGGCGGCGCCGTCATTCTCCTGGCAACAATCGAACAAGCGGCATGGCTCTGCGATCCAGCGGGAATCGTCGTATTTCTCTTCTGAGAGCGGCCGGTTGTACATCACCGCACGTGGATTGTTTTGCGCATGGGTGTAGGAGGCCATGGAGATCGACCGGAGAACGCTGTGATCGACGTCGTTCTCATGCATGAACCGCATCGCCCGCATCGCGTATTTCTGTAATGGCGACATAATGCCGTAAGGCGACATATAAGCGGCGTCGCCGCTGACATGGGGATCGGGCGCACTCTGGCCGAACCGTCGGAATTGCCCCTGCGCGAGGCCCCGGAAGGCGACCACGCAATCGGCATATCCGCAAGCAACCGCCGCCGATGCATTGCCGACCGCCGCCGCTACACCGCCGCCGCCGCCGCCCCAGTTCATGTTGGAGTATTTTAACTCCTTGATGCCGAGCGCCGCCGCGATCCGCGTGGGCTCATTGCGATCATTGGAGTAGGAAGCGAAGCCGTCGATCTCTTCCGGGGAAACCCCCGCATCTTCGCACGCGGCCAATATGGCCTTGAGCACCAAGACGAACTCGTTGTCCGGCGATTGCCCGTGTTTGTAATAGGTCGTCTCGCCAACTCCGGCGACCGCCGTTTTTCCTCTGATGGTCCGTTCGCTCATGCGCTGTTTCGCATCCTTTGCCAAATGTCTTATAGGCAAAGTGAAAGCAAATCGATCTTCGGCAAGGGGAAGATTGTCAGCGGCGCAACGCGCCCGCATTGGCGGCTAGGCCGGCGGCGACCGCAATGAGGATCGCCAGGATGCCGTAAACTTCGGGGAAGTCGTGCGCGAGATTGAATATCTCGGCCTCGATACCGCTTTTCGAGACATAGAGCGGTGTTTTTTGTGCGCTGATCATTTCGCCGTCGCGCACGAGAAAGGCTTCCAGATTATAGATACCGGTCGGTACATTTGCGGGGAAGAAAATTTCCGTTCGGAACAGTCTGCCGCCGAGCACGCTGACCCGGCCTTCCAGCATACCATAGTGACCAAGTCTCTGTTTGCTACGGATCAACGCGGTCTGGAAATCCGCCTTCTCGGCAGGTCCGATCTCCTCGCGGGGCGAGAAGTCGAGATACTCGACACCGATCTGGTGGCGTTCCCGGAGCGTGAACGGCAACCATTCATCGAGCTCTGCACTTGCCATGACTTGGTAAAAGGAAATCGCGTCGTTGAAGGTAACGGAAGCATCATTGGCCCAGACGCCGGCGACACGCGCCTTGCGGCGCATAGTAATCGGTTCGCGGGGGCCTTGGACGACAACGACCACGTTCCCTTCACCCTCAATCGCGCCGTAAAGCAGCACTTGTTTGCCGGTGAATCCTAAGTCAATTTTGACCAAGTGTTCGGAAAGGTCGGCGACCAATGCGTCGGCCAAAGCCGTCCTTCCTATCGTAGCAAGCAACACGATCAGGGCAATGCGAGGGAGCAGGCGGATCATCGTCAATGCCCTCCCGAGAAGCCGATGCTATAGAGATCGTCGGGGGTCATCACTAAGTCGAATCCGATTTTCGCACAAACCGCGAGGACGATTAGCGCCAGCAAGCCGCGTAATTGCTCGCCCTTGAGCTTGGAGCCGACGACCGTGCCGATTTGCGCGCCGATAACCGCACCGGCCAGCAGTAGGAAAGCGAGGACAAAATCCACCGTTTGGTTCAGGGACGCTTGCCAAAACGTGGCGTTCGCCGTGACGAATATGATCTGAAAGAGCGACGTGCCAACGACGACATTGGTCGGCATGCCGAGCAGATAAATCATCGCGGGAACCATGACGAAGCCGCCGCCGACGCCCATGATGGCCGACAAAATACCGACCAGGATGCCAATGGTTAGGGGAAGCAGCGCACTGATATAGAGCTTAGACTTTCTGAACCGCATCTTGAACGGTAAGCCATGGAGCCAATTGTGCTGATGGAGTTTACGCCGTGCCCCACCGGGGCGCCGAGAGCGCTGCAGGGCGCGCAGGCTTTCCACCAACATCAAGAACCCAATGGTGCCGAGAAACACCACATAAGAGAGCCGGATGACGAGATCGATCTGACCGAGATCGCGCAATTCCCTGAACAGCCAAACGCCGAACGTAGACCCAATGATCCCGCCGACCAGCAGCACCCCGCCCATCTTGAAATCGACATTGCCACGTCGCCAATGTGCGATGACGCCGGAGACGGAGGA
>JBMYRC010000029.1:0-37928 GCA_049601975.1 Alphaproteobacteria bacterium
AGCTAAGGCAATGGGTTAGAACAAATATGGGCTAGTTATCTGGGACAGCCCCTAAAGTTTTAGATTCATTAAACTTCCCCTTTTCTCAAGGCATCGTTACCTTCGTATGGGCCAGAGTCCAGGCAGTTTGAAACCTTCTAAATCACCCTACCATACTAGGATAGTCCGGTTGGCTCTCCGGCATGGCCTTCTCGAAGGCATCCAACGTCTGGCATTTCTCGTCAATTTGGTTGAGCAACGGATAGGCCGACACGTCGATGTCGAAGACACGCGCGTTATAGAGTTGCGGGATCAAATAGAGATCGGCAACGGTCGGTTTATCGTCAAACGCGAACGCGGACTTAGACATACGCCGCTCCAGCATATCCTCCAGCGTGCGATACCCGTGATGAACCCAGTTATCGTACCATCGCGACCAATCCGCATCCGATTGAGCGTGTTCATTCACCAGATGAGTCTTCACACGCCCCACATTGATCGGATGCATCTCGCACGCGATCACCTGTGCGAAGGCGCGGGATCGAGCGCGGGCAATCGGGTCGTCCGGCAAGAGCGAAGGACCGTCGAACGTCTCCTCGATGAATTCAATCAAGGCTGTAGATTGGATGATCAATTCACCGTCGACGCTCAAGGTCGGAATCAATCCCTGCGGATTGACGTCGCGGACATAGTCCTCCTTCGAGATGGCACCATTTGCGCCGACACCGATGTATTCGTAGTCGAGCCCTTTGATATTGAGCGCGGTGCGGACACGCTGTCCGGCGGAATTTCTGTAACGTGTATAGAGCTTTAGGTTCATCCTGCGCATTCCAATATGTCAGACTTGTGCATTAGGCGTTGCTCGTAGGCTCGCCCTTCGACAGGCTCAGGTCTCTACTAGGGCCGTCTTAATGAAAACCTCACCTTGGGCTTGTCGCAGGGCGAGACCCCACCATAAAAAAGGCCCCACCCGGTCCGGATGAGGCCTTTTAATTCGCTATGCCTTCAATCTACTCGGCGGCGTCGGCGGATTTTTCCGCCTCGACCTCATCCGCTGGACGGTAGATTTCGCTGCCGCCTGCTTTGAACTTCTCCGACATGTCGAACATGCCTTGGTCGGCGAAGTCGCGGATTTCTTGAGTGATTTTCATCGAGCAGAACTTCGGCCCGCACATGGAACAGAAGTGGGCTACTTTCGCCCCTTCGGCCGGCAGGGTCTGATCGTGGAAATCCTCCGCCGTCTCCGGGTCGAGGGACAGTTTGAACTGATCCCGCCAACGGAAGTCGAACCGTGCCCGGCTGAGAGCGTCGTCATGCAGACGCGCCGCCGGATGGCCCTTCGCCAAGTCCGCTGCATGGGCCGCGATCTTGTAAGTGATCACGCCGTCCTTCACGTCCTTGCGGTCGGGCAGGCCGAGATGCTCCTTCGGTGTCACGTAGCACAGCATCGCGGTGCCGAACCAACCGATCATCGCGGCACCAATGGCGCTCGTGATGTGGTCATAGCCCGGCGCCACGTCGGTGACGAGCGGGCCTAAGGTATAGAACGGCGCCTCGTGGCAAACCTCGAGTTGCTTGTCCATGTTCTCCTTGATCTTATGCATCGGCACGTGGCCGGGGCCTTCGATCATGACTTGGACATCGTGCTTCCAGGCGATCTTGGTCAACTCGCCCAAGGTCTCCAGCTCGGCGAATTGAGCCTCGTCATTGGCGTCGGCATTCGAGCCCGGGCGCAAACCATCACCCAGCGAGAAGCTGACGTCGTACTGCTTCATGATCTCGCAGATTTCCTCGAAACGAGTGTAGAGGAAGCTCTCCTCGTGATGCGCGAGGCACCACTTCGCCATGATAGAGCCGCCGCGGCTAACGATGCCGGTGACACGCTTCGCCGTCATTGGGATGTAGTGCAACCGGACACCAGCGTGGATCGTGAAGTAGGAGACGCCTTGCTCCGCCTGTTCGATCAACGTGTCGCGATAAATTTCCCAGGTCAGATCCTCGGCAACGCCGTCGCATTTCTCCAAAGCCTGATAGATCGGCACTGTTCCGATCGGCACCGGCGCGTTGCGCATGATCCATTCACGGGTGTTGTGGATGTCCTTACCCGTCGACAGATCCATGACCGTGTCGCCGCCCCAACGGGTGGCCCAGACCATCTTCTCGACTTCTTCCGCGACAGATGAACTGACGGCGGAATTGCCGATATTGGCGTTGATCTTCACCAGGAAGTTCCGACCGATGGCCATCGGCTCCGCTTCCGGATGGTTGATGTTTGCCGGGATAATGGCGCGGCCTTCCGCGATTTCCTTACGTACGAATTCCGGCGTCACGAAATCTGGAATGTTCGCGCCGAAGGTTTCGCCGTCGCCCGCGAATTCGGAACGGCCGAGATTTTCTCGGTGTGCGACGTATTCCATCTCTTTCGTGATGATTCCCTTCCGGGCGTAATACATCTGGCTGACATTACCGCCCGTCTTGGCGCGCAGCGGCCGGCTCTTATTCGGAAAATCGGGGAAAGAGTTCGGATCGTCTTCGTCGCGGTGATTGTCTTCTGGGCGGGCCTCACGTCCAGGATATTCCTCGACGTCGCCGCGCTCATGAATCCACTCTTCGCGCATACGCGGAAGGCCTTGGTCTACCTGCGGGGCGAAAGTGGCGTCTGTGTAGGGACCCGATGTGTCGTAAAGGCGAACCGGCGGCTCATTCGCCGATTCCTCCAGTGCAACTTCCCGGAACGGAATACGAAGTTCGCCGTGCTCGACATAAACCTTTTGCGAGCCCGGAATCGGTCCCGTCGTGATGATAATGCTATCTGAATCTTTAGGCATTGCGGATCTCCTCCATGCAAATTACGGAGATCCGGGATGGCTTGGGTGGGATGGCGCGACGTCCGCGCCTGTTCCAGTTCCCTACGCCGGCGTGACCCGGATCAGGTTCTAAGGGTCAACGCGTCACCGTTTTTTTACCCGGCCTAGCGAACTCTCAGCCCCTTCACGGGACCCCCCTTGGAACGAACAACAATAGTGGGGCCTAAGCGGCGCAAGGTCAATGACTGACGATGAAGGATTCCCGAAAAGACGACGACATTTGTCCTAATTTCGTCATTTCAGGGTGGGCCCGGCCCGAACCTGGAATTAGGTCCTGAGCGTTACCTGGCGTCCATGAGAACTTAGGCGTCTTTCAAGCTATATTCCAGGTACGCGTCGTGTCCCGAAATGACAGATTTTACTTTGCCAACTTCGCTCCCCGGCCCAAGAGCCGGGACCTACTGAGCGAAAAAATGACGCGCCGCTTACACCGGCTCCAACGGAACGTTGAGCTCCGTACTTTGCCCGACGATACCTCCGCGGTCGCCAATTTCGACCGTTAAATAGCGCTCCAGCATGCTATCCGGCAGTGGCCTTCCGTTATCCGGGCACAGCCAAAGCCGCAGCAGATGCCGGCGTCGCTCTATTCCAGGCCAATCCTCAAAACCGGCGCGCGCATGGAGGATTTGGTGATTATGCAAGAATTGGATATCGCCCGGCTCGAACACCATATCGAGACGAAATTCCGCGCTCTCGGTGATTTCGTCGAACAAATCGAATGCCGCAACCTGCCTGTCCGTTAGCTTTGGCAGTTCCGGAAAGCGTTCGCAGGATTCCATGTAATCTCGGGCATAAATCGTGGAGAGTTTACCCGCGTGATAATGGAATGCCGCCATCGGGTAATAATCACATTTTCCAGGAGGAATCTCGCCCCGTCGATCACGCCAGAGCGGTTCATACAGTGTCGCCCACAAGTCGGGATCGCGACGGTACATCTCGTCATGCACGGAAACGGAACTGCAGATACTGCTCTCTCCGCCGGATTTCGACTTTTGCAGGCACATCAGCCCGACAAAATCAGTCGAATCCGTGTGGAAGCGCTGACGTACCCGTGTCTGATAGACACGGACTTTGCCCGGATTACCAAACGCGTCGAGTTGGTCGCCGAGATTGCAGACATGCCCCAGCAAGTGCCCCTTGGCGTTCTGCGACCGTGCCGTGCCAAGATGCGCGCCGATGCCCCAATAAATCCGCTCTGATTCTTCCAACGTGTAATCACCGACAGGAATACCTCGAATCAACACAAATCCTCGGCCTTCCAGTAATTCCTGTTTGATATCGGCCAGTCGCGGTCCAAGGTTCGGCAGACTGAAAGCGTCTTTATCAATCGCCAGAAAATCGCGCTCCCGCGTTTGCCGCATCGCCTCGTCCAGCTCGGAGATTTCCGACGGTGATAGGGCATAAATCCACTCTTGCGGGGGTTTCGATAATTCAGACCCGCGCCAGGCACCTGGCCCACCGATCGGTCCCGGCGCGCGCTCTTTCGTTGCGCCAGTGGAGACGAATTCAAACTCTGTATCAGGGAGTACGCTCATGGTTGAATTCCCATAATTTTGCTTTGCCGGTCAATACCATTGAAATGGATTATATCTGACATAGAAGTGATTGGTTCGGAGGAAACGATATGCAAGATCTAGAACAACAACTTCTCGACACCGCGTGGCCTTATTGGGAATGCGAGGCGGAGATCGCTAAACGCTTTTATGCCAAGGCGAGCGTCGACGATCATATTTTCTATCTCCGTGCTCAGCTGTGGAAAGAGCTCAACCCGGTAGACGGTTTCTTCAACGGGCTGCACAAGGAATTGCAAGGCGTCGTCGACCTGTATCCAAAGGTGGATAACGGGATCGACCGGCACGACTATCACTTCCTGCTGTTGCAACTGGTGCAAGAATTCAATCACTACGTCGTGCTTGCGGATATCTTTGAGCATTTGGTCGGACGCACGATCTCGCCGAACGACACGACTCAGCTCGACGAGGAAAAGAAACTCGGCGATGTGCGCCGCGCTTATGTGGCCAAGAACGACCCGTTGCTGAACGCGGCGGTCGGCTTTACCGAAGGCGGCGGTGCAAGACTGTTCCGGGAAGGCAAGGAGCTGAAAGGCAATAAGGTCAACGAGCTGACCGCCAAAGCCATGCAAACCATCTTCGACGACGAACACGATCACTATATGGAACAGGCGAAGGAAGCGATCAGCCATATTAAATCGCCTGAGGATCTGGAACGCATGAAAGATGCTGTTGCGAAAATCAGCAAACAACGTGTCTGGATGCGCGCCGAAATGTTCCGTGACACGATGAGCCGGAAAGAGATTGAAACATTTATCTCGGAGAACCGGCGGTAAATTTCCGCCCGGCCCTCACCCTCTCGCCCTTCGACAGGCTCAGAGTGAGGCCTATAAAAGACCTCATGCTGAGCCTGTCGAAGTATGAGAGTGGAAAACAAGAATGACACAAAAAACCTGGCTGGAAGTGGCACTAAATGGCGGTGGCGGAGAGGCGCATCAGCATTTGATGCCGATTTCGCCGGACGATCTCATCGCCGAAGGCATCGCCTGTGTCGAAGCCGGCGCATCCATCGTGCATTTTCATTCCTATGACCCCGAAACCCGCAAACAAAGCGACGAGACCGAGCTCTATGCCAAAGTCATCGAGGGTATCCGTGCGAAGGTCGACGCCATCGTCTACGGCACGCTGCCGATGATCGGCTCCAAGGAAGCGCCGAGTGTGGAGCACGTGAAGGAGCGCCACGCCGCTGTCGAGGGATTGGTTGAGCGCGGTCTTCTCGACTGGTTGTCGGTCGTCGACCCTGGCTCCGTAAACTTCGCACCCTTTACCGAAATCGCCCACGATCGCGACGGTTTCGTCTATTTGAACCCATTAAGCCACGTTCGCTACGGCTTGGGTCTGTGCGAGCGCTTTGGTCTGCATCCAAGTTACGCGATTTACGAGCCGGGATTCGCGCGTCTCGGAGCTGCGATGGCGGAGCGGTTTCCAATCCTGCCGACACCGATCTATCGACTGATGTTTTCGGAAGGTTACACTTTCAGCTTTCCACCGAAGCAATACGGCCTTGACGCCTATCTGGCATTGATGGATGACGTAGCACCGGATGCTCCCTGGATGGTCTCAGGATTGATGGTAGACATTAGGCCGTTGATCGAACCCGCGGTCGAGCGCGGCGGCCATGTCAGGGTTGGCCTCGAAGACGCGCCGAAGCTTTCGGAACGCGGCAATCTCTGGTGGGTCGAGGATGCGGTCAAACGCATTCGAGCTGTCGGAAGCGAACCCGCGACAGTGGCAGAGATCAGAGCATCCCTGAAGGAGAATTCGAATGGTTGAGCGGTTCGCTATCGGCCAAGGCGTCTCGCGCCTCGAGGACCCTCGCCTGCTCAAGGGCGGTGGGCGCTATATGGACGATCTTCAAATACCGGAACTGACGCATGGGTATATCCTGCGCTCCCCCCACGCCCATGCGCGTATCGTCTCTATCGATACCGAAGCGGCAGCGAAAATGCCCGGCGTTCTCGCCGTGCTGACAGGCGCGAATTGGCTGGCCGACGGATTAGGACCTGTCGCCTGCGAAATGCCACTGAAACGCCCCGACGGCGGACCCTTCTATAGCCCGCCCAACTATCCCTTGGTCGCGGATAAAGCACGGATGGTGGGTGACTATATCGCCCTCGTCGTTGCCGAGACCTTGGCGCAGGCGAAGGATGCCGCCGAAGCCATTGATGTCGACTATGAGACGCTGCCGGTGGTCGTCGTCGCCACCGAGGCCCTGCGCGATGGCGCACCCGCCATCTGGAACGATAATCCGGACAATATTTGTTACTACCATGAACAAGGCGACAAACTCGCCATCGAAGCCGCATTCGCGGCCGCCGCGCATGTCGTGCGCCAAGACCTATGGATCAACAGGGTCTCCGCCAATTCCATGGAGCCGCGCGGCGCACTTGGTGTCTATAACGCCTTCGAGGACCGCTACACTCTTTATTCCGGCCTGCAGACGCCACACCGCAACCGAGCCGATATTGCCGACAATATCCTCCATATTCCCGAGACCAAAATGCGGGTAGTCGCGAACGATGTTGGTGGCAGCTTCGGGATGAAGGGCGGCACGTACCGCGAGCAACCGCTGGTCCTTTGGGCGGCGAAGAAAGTCGGGCGGCCCGTCAAATGGCTTTCCGATCGCTCTGAAGCCCTACTCACCGACAACCACGCCCGCGACAATCAAACGGTAGCGGAGTTGGCGCTCGACGCAAACGGCAAGATTCTGGGCCTGCGGGTTAAAACCGTCGTAAACGTGGGCGGCCAGCTCTCCTCGCGCGGCCCGCATTCCGGAATAGCCAATCTCGGCACTTTGAGCGGCACCTACGTCCTCCCGTCAATTTACGTGCAGGTCACGGGTGCTTTCACAAATAGCGGCTCGACCTCTGCCTATCGTGGTGCGGGTCGACCCGAGGCAGCTTACGTTATCGAGCGTATGTTCGACATCGCGGCAGACGAAATGAAAATCGATCCGGCGGAGATCAGACGCCGCAACACGATCCCACGGATCGGCGAGCCCTACGACACTGGGTTCATCTTCACCTATGACAGCGGCGATTTCGGTAAAAACATGGAAATCGCATTGGAGATGGCCGACTATAACGGGTTCGAGGCGCGGCGAGCGGAAGCCAAGACGCGGGGCAAGCTGCGCGGCATCGGCATTTCCAACACCATCGAGCAAGCGGCCGGTAAGGGATACGAATCCGCGCAAATCCGCTTCAGCCCAACAGGTGCGGTGACTCTTCTCCTCGGCACAATATCGCACGGCCAGGGGCACGAGACAGTGTTCACACAAGTGCTTTGCGATCAGCTCGGTATCGATCCCGCCAAAATCCGCGTCGTCGAAGGTGATACGGATCAGGTGACGACAGGGACCGGCACGTTCGGCTCCCGCTCGGCGGCGCTCGCGGGCTCCGCGATCAAGCTCGCGGCCGATAAAGTGATCGACAAGGCAAAGACCATCGCAGCGCACATCCTGGAAGCATCCGCCGATGACATAGAGTTCGCCGACGGTGCCTTCCGCATCGCCGGGACAGACCGCAAGACACAACTCGACGAAATTGCCGCCCTCGCCTATACCGCCGACCGCCTACCGCAGGGGGTCGAGCCCGGCCTCGACGAGACCGCTATCTTTAATCCGGCTGCCCCAAACTTTCCAAACGGCTGCCACGTGGTCGAGGCCGAGATCGATCCGGATACCGGTAAGGTAACACTAATAAAATACTCCATCGTCGACGATGTCGGCGTGACTCTAAATCCGCCACTCCTAAAGGGCCAAATCCACGGCGGCATCGCCATGGGCATGGGCCAGGCGCTGATGGAAGACGTTAACTATGATCCGAAATCAGGCCAATTGCGGAGCGGTTCCTTCATGGATTACTGCATGCCCCGCGCCGATGACTTCTGTCACATGGAAGTGGTCAGTAACAACATCCCGACCCCATCCAATCCACTTGGCGTGAAGGGTGCGGGTGAAGCGGGCACCGTCGGCTCCATCCCCGCCGTCGTCAATGCGGTGGTAGATGCGCTCTCCCCGCTCGGCATCAAGCACGTCGACATGCCGCTGACATCGGAGCGAGTTTGGCGGGCCATACGAGGAGTAAGAAATAGCGAGTGAGTGCCAAACTTTCTCTCTTAGATATTTAATTGATCTTTTCGGTATTGGACGCCGTGCTATCGTTGTTTCGCAGACAAACACGATAGGTGATCCCATCATGAGCCAGGCTCCGGACTTTTCCACGGCACACACCGACATCACCCGGCAACTCGCCTCCTATTCCAGCAGTCTCACGCTCGACCAAATTTCTGAGAAAGCCCGGATCGTTGGCAAACACGCTCTGCTCGACTGGCTCGGCGTCACACTCGCCGGTGCCCAGGAACCATTGGTCGGCATCTTGCGCGACCAAGCGCAGGCGGAAGGGTTGGGTATGCAATCCACCTTATTGGGACTCGGCACAAAAGGCAGCCCCAGTCAGGCGGCGCTCATCAACGGGACGGCGGGACATGCGCTCGATTATGACGACGTGCATCCGTCCGTCGGCGGACATCCGTCGGTACCGGTGGCCCCGGCAGCGCTCGCCTTGGCAGAGCGCGACGGCAAAAGCGGCGCGGAACTGCTGGCCGCCTTCATCGCCGGAGTGGAGATCGAGGCGCGCGTTGGGGCACTGATCAGCGACGCGCGCGATAACGGCTGGCATCAAACTTCCACCGTTGGCGTTTTTGGCGGTGCGGCCGCAGCGGCGTCGTTACTCGGCGTGGATGCGGAGACGACGACCCACGCCTTCGGCATCGCCGGAACACAAGCGGCCGGGGTCATGGCGTCCTTTGGCACGATGTGTAAACCACTTCACGCTGGTATGGCGGCAGAAAGTGGTCTGCGTGCGGCCGAATGGGCCGCGCGTGGCTTCACCGGCGCGAGCGACATGATCGAGCATCCGCGAGGCTTCGCCGCCACCCATGGTATCGCCTTCAATGCCGACGCCGCACTCGAGGGAATGGGAGAGACGTTCTTTACGGAGACCATCCTCTTCAAACATCATGCCGCTTGTTATGGCACCCACTCCGCCATCGAATGCGCGCGGCTGATCCGCAACAATCCCCGGTTCGATCTCAACAAGGTCGAGAAAGTAGAGATCAGGGTCCATACGCGCATTACCAAGATGTGTGACATTCCCGCCCCCACTGACGGTCTCGGCATCAAGTTCAGCCTACGCATGACCATGGCCTTGGCGCTTATGGATGAGCCGACCAGCGCCTTGCACGTCTATAGTGAGGAGTTCGCGGCACGGCCAGATCTTGTCGCCTTGCGCGACAAGGTTGCCTCTGTCATTGACGACAGTTTCGGATATCGCGGTGCCGGCGTTACCGTGCATCTCTCGGACGGAACGGCTATTCACGAGAATTTCGATGTCGCAGTACCAGAGAGTGATCTCCATCTCCAAGAGGCCAAACTCGTGGAAAAATTTAAGTCTTTGGCAGTTCCGGTAATAGGCTCGGATAGCGCGGCTACAACGGCGGAATTTATCCTCTCCCTCGAGGACCAAGGCAACATGAGCGCACTCATACCCAAGCTCAGTCGTTCACGGTAATGCATCTCCGATGAAACCGATTTTCATCTATTCCTTTGGAGGAATTTGATTATTCATTAGCTTGGCCTGCTTTCTCATTCGCGTCGATGCTTTCGAATCACTCTATTGCTTGTCCAGAAAGCATGAACACTGGAAACTTGATGAAATTATTATTGCGGCATTTTCCGCTATAATCGTCGGCCTTACGTAACTTAGTATATTTATGAGGCGGAATTTACAGAATATTAGAAACGAAATTGCCCTCAGAGAACGTCTTCAGCAGGAAGCGATAGCAATACGTCACTTGCAAGCCTCGGGAACGCTTGCTGGAGGATTAGCGCATTCCGCGAATAATTATCTTCAGCCGATTATTCCTCCTAGCAGATTGTCGTGAGATGAAGTGGCGAAGGATGCGGGCGTTCAAAAACATTTGGACCAAATATTAAGTTCAACTCAAAACGCAGCAGAGTTCTCTCGGAACGTTCTTGCATTTAGTCATCCCAACACCGACACGGTATTCATCGCGGATATCGAGCAGAGCTTACGTGAAATCGAACCCCTACGCGACTTGTCGTTGGCACGAGATATAGAGCTTGAGTTTAAATTTGATGCAACTGATCCCGTGCCGCTCGATTCAACGAGCTTCACTGACGCGGTGCTCGCCATCGTTACCAATGCGGGCCAGGCAATTCCCGACAGCAACGGTCTAATCAAAATCAGAACTTTTAAATTTTAAAACGGTTTGGAGCGTGGTGTAGCAGACAACAGGAAAGGCATGACAACTGACGAAATCAGCCGCCCATTCGGCCCGCTCTTCACAACAACGGGAGTAGATGAAGGAACTGGATTGGGACTTCCCATCGTGCAAAGCCTTATCGATCACGCCAGCGGATCCATTGAAATTCACAGCACAAAGGGGCAAGGCACAAGAGTAGAAATTGATTTTTTTAAAAACTGCTCGCGCACAATTCATATCGCCAATAGAGAGTAAAACGTGGCCAAGGTCCTGCTAGCTGAAGACAATTAAGTCGTATGATTTGCTCTCGCACTCGCGCTAAAGAAAGTCAGCTTCGACGTTTTCCAGGCCGAAAACGACAAGGACGTGATAAAGAACGATGGCTTGAACAATATCGATATGGTTGTCACCAATACCCTCATGCCGGGAAAAGGCGGCGGTCGAATTTCGAGCACGGATTACTTGGAGACTGCATCCGCGATTAAAGCGGTGGCCGTCTTCAACAAACCATTTAACAAAACCTGCTGATCGAGAAAATCGATTCTTTAGTCTCAGCATAACGCACGAGCATTCCACGCCTATAACTTCGCGGTATCTTCTTTAGCATCCGAGTAGAGTATCTTACGGATTGCTTGGGCCGCACGCGCGTGGAAGGCCACGGCCTCTTCATCGAAATCGTGGGCCGGGATCGGCGTTGCGGTAAAGTTCCCAAACGTATCCTCACCACGCACGAGCGCCGCACTGTCCCAATCACCAACGATCTGCCCTGTGTCAGTCGGCATGAAATGCATTGAGACGCCGATACGCCGGTCATCCGTGATATTTGCCCCGGAGGCATGGGCAAGCCGGTAGTTGTGGATCGACATCTCGCCAACGTCGAGCGGCATACTGACGGCCGCTTCATCATTGACACCGTCGGTGATTTCCTGTCCACGCGTCAATAAATTATCCTGATGATATCGATCTTCATGAGGTAACACGTTGCCAATATGGGTTCTGGGCATCACGCGCATGCACCCCGCATCGAGCGACGCCGGTGAGAGGGCGAGCCAGGCGGTGACGACCTTTTCACTGGAGAGTCCCCAATATTTTGTATCTTGATGCCAGGAGACAAAACTCGAACTATGGGCCTCCTTAATCCAAAACAGCGTATTCCAGCAAAGAATGTTCGGGCCGATCAATTGCTCGATCGGGTCGAGGACGCGCGGGTCGCGGATCAAATCGTCGAGCCATTTGAAAAGGAGGTGCGCCTTACTGCGTTGCGGCGGGTCGAGCTTACCGCCCTGATCTGCCTCAACCGCCTCTAGTTTTGTCCGCAAACCACGCGCTTCCGTCTCGGGTAAAACCCGAACCGGCGTCACGAACCCTTCGTGTTGGTATTGACCGATCTGCTGCTGACTTAACTTTACCGACATGACGCATCTCCTTCGGCGGTTGGCACCGATACTCCAACTTAGCAAAATCAGCGGCACCCGCAATGACGCAAGAGATAGAAAAAGGACCGAGTACATGATCTCGCTTAAGGATTTCGGAAGCTTCCACATTGGCGGCCGCCGGGTAGAAATTTCAGGGCAACCGACGCAAACATTAAGCTTCACGCCCGGCACATCCTATAATGCTGACCCGAACGGAACCTACCTAATCGAACAAGCTTATGTTCAGTACTACATTCCAGAAGTGCAAAAACACGAACTGCCTGTCCTGCTCGTCCATGGAGGCGGGATGACCGGGTCTAATTGGGAGACTACACCCGACGGCCGCCCCGGATGGATTCAGCGTTTTCTCGAGGCGGGTTTCGCCACATATGTGATCGATAATGTGGAGCGCGGCCGATCCGGTTGGTGCGCCTTGCCGGATCAATGGGAAGGCAGGGCCGTTATCCGATCGCAAGAACAAGCATGGACCCTGTTCCGTTTTGGACGCGCAGAAGATTTCGCGACCGGAACACCCTTCCTCGGCATGCAATTTCCAATCGATGCGCAAGACGCCTTCGCGCGGCAGTTCGTTCCCCGCTGGACCACGACGACCGATGTAATGAAAGCAGGACTCCTAGCGGCATTGGAGCGGATTGGCCCATGCGTTGTCGTCTGCCACAGTCAGGGAGGCGAACTGACACTTGATACCGTCGCGCAACGTCCAGATTTGGTTTGCCATGCGGTCGCTCTGGAGCCGTCCGGATTCCCTTCTGTCGAAACTGCTCAGCGGCTCGCGGATCAGCACTGGCTATTCGTGATGGGCGACAACATCGAGGGGCATCCTTTTTGGGTGCCCTTGATGGCGCAAACGACGGCAGCGGTTGACGCTCTCCTGAACTACGGCTCGGACGCTTCGCTTCTCGATTTGCCGAAATCTGGGATCGAGGGAAACAGTCACATGATCATGATGGATCTAAACTCGGATACTGTTTTCAACCACGTTCATGATTGGATGGAACAGCGCCTTTAAAAATTCGAGTGCCCTATTTACGCAAGCACACGGTCAACAGCGCTCAGCATTTCAGTATGTCGAACGGCTTGGTATAGGCGTCGTCGGCTCCAGTTTTCTCCGCCGACCAGGTATTGATTGCGCCCGCCATCTGTCCGGTGTCTGAAATGGCGATAATTGGTAATTCGGGATAGCGCTTCTTAAGCACCAGGATCAAATCGAGTCGTTCCACTTTTGGGAATTTGAATATCAGTAATGATCAGGTCTGTGTTCTCCGAGGTGGCTTCAATCCCTTTTTCACCATCCTCTGCTTCGGTAACGGCATGACCGCGCCCTTCCAACAGGGTGCGCAGCAAAAGCTGCACGTCCTCATCGTCATCGACGACTGAAATATTCGCCATCCCCCCCCCCTGATTGCCCGTACCATCGGATAGCAATTTACGTCGAACAGCGCCGCAAATTTCGGCACAGCCTTAGACTGCGAACTGCTTTTGCGCTATCTATCACAAAGCATGAAAATCTCGTTCCACACGAAACTGGATACCATTGATGGCACACGAAGAAATACTGCGGCAACTCGACGAAAGGCGCGCTAAGGCCCGTGCAATGGGGGGCGAAAAGAAACTCGCTCGGCGGAGTAATCGCGGACAACTCAATGCTTGGGAACGCATGGAAGCGCTTGTCGACGAAGGCAGCTTTATTGAGACCGGTCTTCTCGGTGCATCTAGCATCTCACGAGAAGACGAAGCGCAGACGCCTCGTGACGGGAAGATCGTCGGTTTCGCCAAGATCGAGGGGCGTGATATCGGCCTGTGCGTGAACGACTTCACGGTAAAGGGTGCCTCCACGAGCGCCACCAACTCCAAAAAGATGGGCCATGCGCGCAGTGTCGCCACGGCAAAGGGTTTTCCGTTCGTCCACATCGGCGAATCTACCGGCGCGCGCCTGCCGGACGCCATGGGAGCACGGGGCATGGGAAATTTGCTCGGCAACGACACGACCCAGTTCCGCCGCATGCGCGACACGCCCTGGGCCGCGGCGGCACTAGACACTGCCTTTGGTTCATCCGCCTGGTTGTGCTGTTGCTCGGATTTCGCGGTAATGAAAAAAGGCTCGATCATGTCTGTCTCGAGCCCACGTCTGGTCTCCATGGCCATCGGCGAACAGGTGGATCTGGAGAAACTTGGCGGTTGGCGCCTGCACGCGGATCAAACCGGCCTTATCGACCGCTTCGTTGACACCGATCAAGAAGCGATGGATGAGATCAAACGGTTCCTTTCTTACCTGCCCGCCAATAACGGTCTGCGACCCCCCGAATACGAAGCGGCAGAGGACGCGGCGCAGGAACAAGACGGTATTCTGGATATCCTCCCGGAGCGCCAAGCGCAGGTCTATGACATGCGCGGGATCATCGAGATCATCGTCGACAAGGACAGCTTCTTCGAATTCAAACCGCGCTTCGGTAAAGCGGGGACGGTCGGTCTCGCGCGCCTCAACGGCAGGAGCGTGGGCATCGTCGCCAACAATCCACAATTTGGTGGTGGCGCGCTGTCTCAGGAAGCTTGCCGTAAGATCATCGACTTCCAGGTCATGTGCGACAGTTTCAACATTCCGCTGGTACGCTTGATGGACACGCCGGGCTTCGTCGTGGGGACAGAGGCGGAGCGCAAGGGTGCTCCCGGCTGGATCATGAACTTCATGAACTCATCTTGTCTGGTAACAGTGCCGAGCATTACCGTCATCGTCCGTAAAGCCTATGGCCGCGCATATGTGGCAATGGGCGGCGGCAAGCATAACGACGAAATGATCGCCTGGCCGACGGCCGAAGTCAGCTTCATGGACCCCAATTTCGCCACCAGCATCGTCCACGGGATCGACATCGGCGAGGAAGGGTTTGAGGACGCGTTGGCTGACATTCAGAAAGACTCAGCGGTCTGGGATATGGCGACAATTTTCTCGCTTCAGAATATTATCAAACCGCAGGAGACCCGCGATTACCTCATCCGAATGCTGGACGTCTACCGGTCACGGAAAAACAACGGTATCGGCCAGCATTTGATGCAAACCTGGCCGACGAGTTATTGAGGCCATGATGAATCTCGATCTCCTCGCACTCGCCCGCGCGGGCGGCCGAAATGCGCTGAACGAAATGGAAGGCAAGATGCTGCTGGCCGGTTACGGCGTTAACGTGCCGAGATCCGTGCGGGTCGCCGACGCATCGGAGGTCGATCGTAGAATTGCGGACAAGACTCCGCCCTTCGCGCTCAAAGTTCTCTCCGCCGATATACTGCACAAGAGCGATGCAGGGGGAGTCCGGCTCAATCTCGTCGATGCCGCATCGATAAAGATTGCGATCACGGAAATGACAGCCCTCCCCACCATTGATGCCGAGGCAATCGACGGCTTCCTCATCGAGGAAATGGCAGCGCCCGGAAGGGAAGTTGTCATCGGCGGCCTCAGCGACCCACAGTTCGGGCCGATGATCATGGTCGGCCTCGGCGGCGTTTTCGTCGAAGTCCTAAAAGACGTATCGTTCCGCTTGTGCCCGATCACGGAACGCGACGCCCGAGAGATGCTCGACGAGTTACGCGGTAAGGCAATCCTGGAAGGCACGCGGGGCGAAGCCCCTGTCTCGCTCGACGCCATCGTTGATCTGTTGCTCAAGCTCGGCGGCAAGGAGGGGCTACTCACCTGCAACGGAAACGACATTGCCGAACTCGACATCAATCCCGTGATTGTCAGTGCGGATGAAGCCGTCGCCGTCGATGCGGCTATCGTCTTGAAGCCCGCGGATACACTCGCAAGCAAACCGGACGCAGAGAATGGCGACTCCGTGACGGCGCGATTCAAAGCACTCTTCGCGCCCGAGACCATCGCCGTCGTCGGCGCTTCGACCACCAGCAGCATCATCGCCAATACCTTTATTCGGCGCATGAAAGCCTATGGCTACGCAGGCGAGATATATCCAATCCACCCGAAGGCCGAAGAAATCGAGGGGCTGAAAGCTTATCCAAGCCTGGGAGAGACACCGAAGCCGGTCGACTACGCCTATATCGCGACGCGGGCCGACCGTATCCCGCCTCTCATCGGTGCCGCGAAAGGGAACGTCAAATTCGCGCAAGTGATTTCCAGCGGCTTCCGTGAAGTCGAGGAAGGTATCGCACTGGAAGCGGAATTACTCGCACAGGCCCGCGAAGCCGGGTGTCGGCTCATCGGCCCGAATTGCCTCGGCATTTACTCGCCGCGCGGCGGCGTCACCTTTCCCGTGGACGCACCAAAGGAACTTGGTCGCGTCGGTGTGGTGACGCAAAGTGGTGGCCTTGGCACCGACATCATAAAACGCGGCCAATGGCGTGGTCTGCGTTTCAGTGGCTTCGTGACCGCGGGCAACTGCGCGGATATAAGCCCTGCCGACCTGCTGGAATTCTATCTCGAAGATCCGCAGACCTCGGTCATCGGTTTCTATCTCGAGGATATCGGCGATGGTCGGCGGTTCTTCGATCTTCTGCGAAATGCATCCACACCGAAACCATTGGTCTTGATGAAGGGCGGTCGCTCGGAACTGGGTCGTATGGCGGCGGCCTCTCACACCGGCGCGCTTGCGGATAACATGGCGGCATGGAACGCGCTCTGCGCTCAAACACCGACCGTCATGGTCGACACCGTCGATCAATTTGTGAATGCGCTGCTCGCCCTGCAGCAACTCACCGTTCGACCAGAGCGCCCGACAAAGAAGGTCGTGTTGTTCGGCAATGGCGGCGGGACCAGCGTCCTCGCGACCGACTTCTTCGCGGCGCGCGGACTGGAAGTCACCCCCTTTCCCGCGCATACGCGACAAACGCTTGAAGCCCTCGGCTTGCCGCCCGGCACCAGCGTCGCCAATCCCATCGACACCCCGGTCGGCACCTTGCAGAAGGAAGAGGGCCGCGTCGCCAACCAGATCTTGGACATCGTCTATGAGACCGCGGCACCGGACGCGGTGGTCATGCACTTGAACCTTGCCGCGTTTATCGGGCGGGGCGATGTCGACCCCATCGACAATCTGTTCCAGGCCGCGGTCGATATCGGCCAAAAATATCCGGGCCAGGCGCATTTTGCGCTGGCGCTCCGCTCAGACGGTTCAGCGGAGATCGATGACAAGAAACGCGCCTACCGAGAGCGGGCACTGGCGAACGGCATCCCGGTGTTCGACGAATTACCGGACGCGGCGGATGCGCTGGCGGCCTTGGGTCACATCGAAAAGCGGCTCTAAGCGCCCGGCTGAATGCGCCCATCGATGACCGTCGGACCCGTCCCCGCCAAGGTTGTGCGGATCATCAAACGCCGGTCGCGGACCTCGTCATAGGGCAGGCCGCGATGCAGTACCGCGCGGTTATCCCAGATGACGATATCGCCCGGCGACCATTTGTGGCGGTAGGTGTTCTCGGGCCGGGTCGCGAGCGCCACCAGCTCCGCGTTCAACGCCTCGGCTTCGACGTCCGCCATGCCGTCGATGCGGGAGATGTGACTGCCGATCAACAACGACTTGCGGCCCGTCGTCGGATTAACGCGCACCATCGCTTGGGGCACCGGCGGCATCCTGCGGCGCTGCTCCGCCGTGACCGCGTCGGGCGACAGCTTGAGCCGAGAGTGGGCGATATCGTGATAGGCAATCTGGCCTGCGAGTTTGACCCGCATCTCCTCGCTCAACGCCTCATAGGCGGCGCGGGTCGAGGCGAATTCCGTATCTCCGCCACTTGTCGCGATCTCGCGCGCCGACAGCATGGAGGCCCGCGCGGGGATGGAATTGAAGGAGCTGTCCGTGTGCCAAAAATTATTGGCGCGCGTGAACAGCGCCTTCTGGCCGTTCGGGTCTTTCATCGTGCCGTCCGGAAAATAATTCGACATCCGAGCCACTTTCGAGCCGGAACCGACCGCACCCGGCAAAGTTGCTTCCAACGGGCCGAACCGCTCAGTAAAGGCTACTTGCTCTTCGTCGGTGACCGGTTGCCCCGGCAAGTGCAGGACGGAATAGTCATCGATCGCCCGGTCAATCGCGGCAATCGTCGCCTCGTCGAGAGCATCGCGCGCACCAAACCCGGTAATCCGCGCACCGAAGACCGGCGTCAGCGGGGTGATTTCAATCGTCATGGTTTGGCTTTCCTTTTCCGCCGATTTTACCTGGGTCAATGACCGTCATCTTTGAAGAGGGGAAGCGTCATTTATTTGTTGAGCCGGATTGTTCTGTCCGTGCTGCTGGTCGGTATGATCGCGATCTCCGATCGTCCCGCGACGGCACAATCCCCTGTCGTCCTGGTCGTCGCGGATCACCGCGACCCCAGCAGCATTCCATCCTCAAGCGATATCTTTCAGACCGCATAAAACACCATCGCCGCGCAATTAAAACGCAAGGGCATGATCGTGCGCAGCGTCGCCGATATTCCCTCTGCCCGCAAAATGAGCGGCACGATCGAGCGCAACATGGACCTAGCCGTGGAAGTCGCGCGTAATTCATCAGCACGCATTTCAACGGTCTTGGGGGTCATGATTTCCATATCCATGCATCGCAGGAATAAGGGCAATAGTTTTTTGTGTAAATCGACGGGGAAGCCCGCGACGTGGCATTCGGCAAAGTCACCGCGACGCACGAGTTCCGCAGCTGCAAAACGACACAACGTCGAGAAAAGCTGCGGGCGCGATTGCATGCTGGAAAGTGCAGCCGAAGCTGTCGCCACAACCACCGCCTAATTCACCAAAGCAATGGCGGAGAAGCTGAAAACCGCTAAATTCCACATACGTTCCTCACGCCCTCCTGCTAATGTGAGACCGCCGGATCACGCCGCAATATGTCGACACATTTATACGTCATCACCACCTCATCCCGCTGATTGTAGGTGGTGAACCCGAAAGTCACGATGCCCCTGTCCCGCTTCGACCGCGAGGGCCGGGCTTCCAGGATCTCAATCACCGTGCGCATGGTGTCCCCGGCGAATACGGGTCGTGGCCAGCGCACATCATCTAGCCCCGGCCCACCGAGATTGTTTTCCCCCATCAAGCCTAGCTCCACCCAGAGCCGGTTGGCGAGCCCCAGGGTCTGCAGACCGCTGGAGATCATGTCGCCGTGAATACCCTTCTTTGAAGTTTCCCTGTCGGTGTGGATCGGCTGTGGGTCATAAGCCATGGAGAAGTCGACCATCTGTCCCTCGGTCAGCGTGACGGACCGTGTCTCAAATGTCTCGCCGACCGTAAACCCTTCGAAATAGCGTGCGTGCATACCGACCCTTCCTAGATCGCGTCGGCGATGGCTTTGCCGAGATCTTGCGTCGTCGCCTTGCCACCCATGTCGGGGGTCAGTGGGGCGTTCTTGTCCGACAAAACGGTCTCGATCGCCTTGACGACGGCATCCGCAGCCTCTTGCTCGCCCAAATGCTCCAGCATCATCGCGCCCGACCAAATCTGGCCGATCGGGTTGGCGATACCCTTGCCCGCGATATCGGGGGCAGAGCCGTGCACCGGTTCGAACATCGAGGGGTAGTCCTTCTCGGGATTGATATTGGCGCCGGGGGCGACTGCGATGGTGCCAGTCACGGCAGGGCCCAGGTCCGAGAGGATATCGCCGAATAGATTGCTCCCCACCACCACGTCGAACCAATCCGGATGCTGGACGAAATGCGCCGTCAGAATATCGATATGGTACTGGTCGGTCTTGATGTCGGGATAGTCCTTACCGACCTCGGCGAAGCGCTCGTCCCAATAGGGCATGGTGTGCGAGATGCCGTTCGACTTGGTGGCCGAGGTGAGGTGCTTCTTCGGGCGGCTCTGCGCCAGATCGAAGGCGTAGCGCATGATCCGATCGCAGCCGCGCCGGGTGAAGATGTTCTCCTGCATGCACATCTCGAGGTCGGTGCCCTCGTACATGCGCCCGCCGATATTGGAGTATTCGCCCTCGTTGTTCTCGCGCACCACATACATGTCGATGTCGCCGGTCTCATAGCCGTGCACCGGCGGCGTGATGCCGGGCAGCAGGCGCACCGGGCGCAGGTTGACGTATTGCTGGAACTCGCGGCGGATCGGGATCAACAAACCCCAGAGCGAGATGTGATCCGGCACGCCGGGAAAGCCGACCGCGCCCAGGAAGATCGAATCGCAGCCCGCCAATTGCTCCAAGCCGTCCTCCGGCATCATCGCGCCCTTCTTTGCGTAGCGCTCACAGTTCCAGTCGTAATGCTCAAAACCATAATTGAAGCCATATTTCTTGCCGACCGCTTCCAGCACGCGCAGCCCCTCGGGCACCACTTCGTTGCCGATCCCGTCGCCGGGGATGACCGAAATTCCAAATTTCTTCTCGTTAGTTTGCTCCGCCACGGACGCGCCCTCCTAATCTCTCGATGAGTTTCTTTGGTTGCCAGGAACGTAGTCGCCAGGTGACCCGGTGGCAATACGCCGCGATGGGCGGGGGCCCGCCAATGAGGATCCAAAATCAAACCCCGCTAAATTGGATCACGATGTTGTTGAGGTCGTCTAGGTGGACTTGCCATCCTGGTGGCACGACAACGGTAGAATCGTATTCCTCGACGATGATCGGGCCTGCAAGGGGGCGCGCGCTCAACGCCGGACGGGTTAATATTTTCGTCCCGAGAGACCCAGAATCGGGCCCGAAATACACGGAGCGCAGCGTTACATCTGCTGCTTTCGACTTCGTTTCCTCATCCCAACGGCCCACATGATCGACGCCGCGGTCAACCGTCACGATCACATGAATATTCACCAACTCGAATGCGCGATGGTCCGCCCTGTGTCCAAACAGACGTTCGTATTCTTCCTCAAACCCATCTTCTGCTTGACGCAAAACGGCCTCACTCGCCACCAACTCAGCTAACGGTACCATCAGCTCCGACGATTGCCCCAAATAGCGAATATCCGCCAATGCCGAATAGGACACTTTCGCTTCCTCAAACCCCTCGGCCAGAATACGTTGCTTTAAGTTTTCGCGCATGTCGTCGATCACCGCCTGCAAGACGCTCAAGTCGGGCGATGTTGTATCCGTCAGGACGGTACGGGTCGTGTGGTGCTCGACCTCGGAGCGGAGAAGTCCGAACGCACTGAAGAGACCCGGCGCCGGTGGCACCAGTATTTGTCTAATACCCAAGGCCTCGGCGACGCCAGCGGCGTGGATCGGTCCCGCGCCACCGAACGCCATCATCACGAAATCCGCCGGATCGCGTCCGCGCTCGACGGAGACGGTCTTAATCGCCCGCACCATATTTGAATTCGCGATGGTATGGACACCATGCGCTGCATCCAGGAGAGACAGACCGGCCGGACCGGCCACGACCTTATCGACAGCATTCTCGGCCAAGCTGCGGTCGACAGTGAGCGCGCCGCCCGCAAGCGAGCCATCATGCAGGAAGCCCAGGACTAAATTCGCGTCCGTCACCGTCGGGTCCGTATTCCCCCACCCATAACAGGCCGGCCCCGGAGACGCACCCGCACTCCGCGGTCCCACCCGCAACGCACCGCCGGTGTCGATCGCCGCGATACTGCCGCCGCCCGCACCCACTTCCGAAATATCGATGACCGGAATTCGGAGCAAATACCCGCCGCCGCGCACCAACCGGCTGCTGACCGAGACCGGGCCGCCGACTTCATAATCGCGCGCGCGCAGTATCTCACCGTTCTCGATAATAGAGGCTTTGGTCGTCGTCCCCCCCATATCGAGGGTGATGACATTCTGTTGTCCCGCATCGAGCGAGGCTCGCAATGCCGCGACAACACCCGCGGCCGGGCCTGATTCTATGATGGAGACAGGACGTTCCGACGCGGTTTGCGAGGGCACCAAGCCACCATTTGATTGCATGACGAGGATGGGCGCCGCGATGTCGATACTATCTAGTTTGCGTCGCAAATTCGCCAAATATTCGGCGATCAACGGCGCGACATAAGCATTCACGACCGTCGTGCTCGTGCGTTCAAACTCCTGCAATTCAGGCAAGATGTCCGACGACAGCGAAATATGAACCCCGGGAAGTTTTGGCTCGATGTAATCGCGAACCCGCTGTTCGTGAGCCGCATTGCGGTATGAGTGCAAAAAACAGACTGCAATCGCCGTCACTTTCTCCGCGATACAGGTCTCTACGATAGCATCCAATCCGGACATATCGAGCGGCGTTAAAACGATGCCTGTACTGTCGAGACGTTCCGTGACCTCGAAGCGCAGGGCGCGTTCCGCAAGGGGTGGCGGTTTTTCCCAGCCGAGATCGTAGGACAATGGAATCCGGATTCGCCTCAGCTCAAGAACATCGCGGAAGCCCGCTGTCGTGATCAGTGCCATCCGCGCACCGCGGCGCTCCAGAATAGCGTTTGTCGCGACGGTCGTTGCATGCACCACCTCATCGATAAACATATCGCTGTCTTGAAGCACATCGCGGATGCCGGCCACGATGGCCTCGGCGTAATCATCGGGGGTGGACGGTACTTTTAGCTTCTCTAATTGTCCGCTTGGCGTCAAAAACACGAGGTCGGTGAAGGTGCCGCCGATATCGACACCGACGCGAATGCCAGGCGAGATAGCGCTCATTTAGCGCGCTCCGCGCGCAGCGCCGAGGTGCCGTCTTCATCAACCCGCCAAGGCGGGCCGGTGACGGCCACACCATAGTCCCGAGCCGCCGCTTCAATACTCACCTTGTCGTGGTAGACGTCTTCCAGAACCTGCTCGGGCGGGCGCGCGAACGGGTCGCCGTAACCACCGCCACCCGCCGTCGTGTGCCGAATGGATTGGCCTCGTGTAATCGGTTTAACGAACTTCGTCGGCAGCCTTTCCCAGTCCTCGCCATTATAAAAAATATTATTGGAAGGGGCGCCCGAACCGCCACCATTGACGCCGAAAGGTGGGTGATCGCGCCTGTCGGATCGTAACTGCAGGCGCGCGCTCTCGCCGAGGTAGCGCAGCTCCCTCACCACCGCCATGCCGCCGCGCCATTCACCTGGCCCGCCGCTATCGGCGACTAACTCATAGCGCTCAACGCGGATGGGGCCTGAATTCTCGATCGCCTCGATGGGCGCGTTGGAAATGTTTGCCGCCGGGTTCGCGACCCCATCTATGCCTTCTTTATGCTCGCCGCCGCCCCAGCAACCCATGACCGCTTCGCGGAACTGGGAATAATTTCCTTCACTGTCATATCCGGCAATGCTGTAGCTCGTCGTACCGCCCTCACCGGGTGCGCGGATGCGATCCGGGACTGCCTTGGCTAAGGCCCCGGCGATAGCATCGATGACGCGGAAACCCGTTACACCCCGCGCAGCACAGGCGCCCGGTGGACGTGGATTTACCAGACTGCCGAGTTCCGCGACCGCCTTGATGGGGCGAAAAAACCCAGCATTATTTGGGACGTCCTCCACCATAATCGAGCGGATGGCGAAATAGATCGCCGATTTTGCAAAGGACAGGGTGGAATTGATCGCGCCCTGGACCTGTCCCGATGTACCTGCAAAGTCGACCGTCAATTCATCGTCTTCTACATGAAGTGCGACCTGTACTTTGATCGGTATGCCGTAATTTACCCCGTCATCATCGAGGTAATCGGTAAATTCATATACGCCGTTGGGGATGGCCTGCATTGTTGCCCGGGCACCGCGTTCGCTGTAATCGAGCAGCGCCTCGAAAGATTGCTCAAGTTGTTCGATGCCATAGCGGTCAGCCAATTCCTGCATGCCACGCTCGCCGATCTCGCAGGCGGCTAGCTGTGCCCGGACGTCTCCGAGCACGACCTCCGGCTGGCGGACGTTGAGACGGAGCATACTGTATAGCGTATCGTTCGCTTCGCCTCGGTCGTATAGTTTGACCACGGGAATACGGATACCTTCCTGAAAGATTTCCGTCGAATCCGCCGCACTCGAGCCCGGCACCCGACCGCCCATGTCGTTGTGGTGGGCGACAAGGATGGCGAACCCGAGGAGGACATCGCCCACGAAAACCGGCTTAAACATGAAGATGTCCGGCAAATGCATGCCGCCGTGATAAGGATCATTTAATACATAAACATCACCTTTCTCGATCGCATCGCCGTATTTATTGAGCACGGCTTCAATCGCATCCGGGATCGAGCCGAGATGAAGTGGCAGCGATAGCCCTTGTGCAATCATGCGGCCTCGCCTGTCGCAGAACGCGCTCGAGATATCCATCGTATCCTTCATGATAGATGAATAGGCGATACGGACGACAGTCAGCAGCATTTCGTCCACGACGGAGCCGATCGCATTCTTGATCAGCTCGAGGCGAACAGGATCAAGTGGCATATTTCTTTTCCATTTCCCGGATCGATGCCATGTCATTGATCTCCCAAAGTTCGTCGAAGCCGATCATGCGGTCGGCGATTCCTTCGGACGTTCCGCTCTTGCGAATTTCAGCCAGGACTTCCTGCATCGTTTTTGCCGCCGCCATCAGTGACTGCACATAGAAGCAACAGGTCTTGAAGCCCAATGCTTCGACTTCTTTTGCCGACATTCTTGGTACCATTGGACTGGGGCTATGATTCCAGTGTAACGGTACCCGGCCTTTGAAATGATCGGCGACTGCCTTGACCTCATTCATAGAATCTCGAACTTCACAGAACAGCATGTCAGCACCCGCTTCAACATAGGCGTCGCAACGCTCGAGAACGTCATCGAGCCCGTTGACCAGCATAGCGTCGCACCGCGCGATAAGTACGAAATCTGGATCTTCACGTGCGTCCTGCGCAGCCTTTAGCTTTTGGCACATTTCCTCTTTGGGAATAAGCGTCTTGCCAAACATATGGCCACACCGCTTGGGCCAAACTTGATCTTCCAAATGTATACCCGAGACACCAGCGTGTTCGAATTCCTTCACCGTGCGCACCACATTGATGGCGTTACCGTAGCCGTTATCCGCATCGACGATTACGGGTATCGTCAACGCATCCGCAATGTAGCGAGCGTTTCGCGTCATCTCTTCCAAGGTAACCAAACCGACATCCGGATATCCCCGGCATGCCGCCACCCCGGCGCCGGTGACAACGCAAAGCTCGAAGCCAGCTTGCTCAACGAGACGCGCGCTAAACGCGTCATGCGCACCTCCGGCCATAACGATGCCGTCTGATTCCAATAATTGCCGTAACCGCTGTGTCTTGCGCATTGTCATACTCCCGCTATCGAAGGTTCGACGTTTACGGATAGACAGCGCATCTATCCCTGCAAGAGAAATGGACCATTATTGGGCAATGCAAAGACGGAGATATGGACGGTGCTCTCATGATTAATCCCAAGAGCGGCCTCAACCATGAGTAGGACAAAACACTTCGAATCGACTTCGAAACAAGCACCCATGCGGCTCCAAACCGCACCCTGCTGGACAGGCCCGGACGATGATTGCATGCTCCCATGCTGGACACACAGCCTCCGGACACCCTGACCATTCCGATGATCCTTGCCGCCAATGCCAACGCCCAGGGCAGCCACGTCGGAGAGTGGCGGCATCCCGATGCTTGGGACAAGCCGGCCGCGAACATTGCTAATGCGGTGCGCCTCGCGCAGATCGCCGAGGCCGGGAAGATGGACCTGCTCTTTCTCGCCGACGGCAATGGTGTGCGAAATATGGACAAGCCGGACCTTTTCGCGGCCACCTCGCCCTCGGACCGGCCGGGGGTGTTCGAGCCCGTCACGCTGCTATCGGCCTTGGCGATGGTGACGCAGCACATCGGCCTCGTCGCCACCACTACCACGACATACGATGAGCCCTTCCACGTCGCACGGCGTTTCGCCTCGCTTGACCATATTAGCGGTGGGCGTGCCGGGTGGAACCTGGTCACGACGTCCAATGCGCTCGATGCGCTGAACTTTAGCCATGCAGAGCATGTCGCCCGCGACACGCGATACGAGCGCGCCAACGAGTTCGCCGACATTGTGACGGGCCTTTGGGATTCCTGGGCGGATGACGCCTTTCCCCAAGACAAGGCGACGGGGCAATTTCTTGACCCCTCTAAGGCCCAGGCCATCGGCCATCAGGGCAAGCATTTCCAGGTTTTGGGCCCGCTCAACGCGCCGCGCCCGCCACAAGGGCATCCGGTGGTCTTTTCCGCCGGACAGTCGGAGGACGGGCGCGAGCTATCGGCGCGCCATTCGGATTGCATCTTCGCCATTGAGGCGACGCTTCCGGCCGCGCAGACGCTTTATGCTGACTTCAAGGGACGTCTCGGGAAATACGGGCGCACGGCGGATGATCTCAAAATTTTGGCCGGAGTCACGATCTTCGTTGGCGAAACAGAACAGCAGGCAGACGATCTTGCCGGTGAATTGGACGATCTGGTGCCGCCGGCCGTCGGCGTCGACTATCTCTCGAAAATGACCGGGCTCAATATGAAAGAGCATCCGGTTGACGGCCCCATGCCCAACTGGCCCGAGGGACATCACGGCCCGACCGGTATCGCCAACGCCATTGTCGAGGTCGCCCAAAAAGAAGGCTTGACCGTGCGCCAGACCTACAAGCGGATCCTGCCGCAGATGGCCGGTAACATGTTCAAGGGCGACCCCATCCAGGTCGCCGATGTCATGGAAGAATGGTTTCGCGGAAAGGGTTGTGACGGTTTTATGATTGCGGCCCCCGTGGTGCCGACCGGCATGGAGCGCTTCACCCGCCTTGTCATACCCGAGTTGCAGCGTCGCGGCCTCTTCCGCCGGGAGTACGAAGGCGGCACACTGCGCGAAAACCTCGGGCTGAGACGGCCTGTTCGTCGAAACGCGTGACGGAGCCTGTGACCTACGTCGCCATGATCGCGCTGGGGGCGTATTGCTTCAGGAAGCGATACACCTGCCACAGGCTGCGCTCCGCCAGCGGTGAGAACCAGTTCATGCAATGGGCCCACCCTTCGATCTGGTAGTAGACGAACGGCACGCCCGCCATCGCAAGCCGCTTGGAAAGCAAATCGGAATGGCGCACGGGCACCGATCCGTCGAGCGTGCCATGCATCAAGAGAGTCGGCGGGCTCGATGGGCCCACATAAGTGACCGGAGAGGCGTCGGCATAGAGCGCCGGGTTCTCCCCTTAAGTCGAGCCCAAGAACTGTTTGGTAAAAGGATGGTCGCGATGGAAGTCGATGGTCAGATCGTGCATGCCGTAAAAGCTGATCACAGGCTTAATCTAGTCCGCTGCCAGTCCTGCTCCGTACTCGCAATCGGTGTTGACGGCAAAGCCCGTGAATGCGGAGAGGTGCTCACCCGCCGAGCTTCCGCAAAGGATGATGCGCGTGGGATCAATGGCATGGGCATCCGCATTATCGGTCAACCATCGAAGGGCATCACAAATATCCCGAATAGCCGCAAGGAACGGCGCCTCGCCCGACAATCGGTACTCGATCGCCGCCATCGTATAACCCATGTCGACGAATTCCGTTCCCTGCTGGCCGTGGGCGCGGCGGCTACCCGCTTTCCAATTGCCGCCATGAAAATAGACGAACAATGGCCTGGGCTCGTCATTGTTGGCAGATTGGTATAGATCGAGCGCCAAATTTCGACCGCCAACCGTCTTATATATAATATCGGCGCGCCGTCGCACGCGGGCCGGCAAGGCGGCCGCGTTGTCAAACACCAGCGGCGCTTGACCCGTCGCCGCTGCCATTAGGAAAACGCCGTATATCTGCCACGGCTCTTAGGCCGGCGGGCTCTCTAGGACATAGATTGCGTCGGTATCAAGCTGGGGCATCGGATGTCGCTTAAGCTGCCACCTCCGCCGGGCGGCTGTAGACGTCCTTCGCCGTCAGTTTGCCGTCGCGAAAGGTGTAGCGCTCGACGCCGACTTTGGCGAAGGCCTCCCCAGTTGTAACCTCGGTGCCCCTCATTCGATAGGTCATGAACGTCTCTTCAGGGGCGTGGTGAAATACCACGTCGTCGAAGCGGACGCCCTCGTACCTGCCGCGGCGTTGCTCGAAGAAACCCGCTATTTTCTCACGACTGTCGAGCACATGCACAATGTCGTCGTCCTGGACGGTCCAGGTGAAGTCGGGCGTCACCGCTTCGTACATGAGGTCGAGGTCTTGCTTGAAAAAGGCGCGCCCGAAGGTTTTAAAAATCGCGTCGCGCTGTTCGCTGTTCGGTACCATGATCGCTCTCCCGCGTTCGCCGTGATTGCCGTTTCACAAATTAGCCTCGCGTCGCGCCGGGGCAATAACAGCTTGATACCCCCGTTCAATCAAGGGGGTTTACATCAACTAGGCCTTCCTCAATCGCTTTGATTTGAAGCGCCATATACTTTGAGTAAATACGGGCCTGGGTCAGGCTGCCGGCGATAAACCACACACCGTCCTGGGGCGTGCGCTTATACATATTGGCGAGTTCGCCTTCCTCGTCTTGGCCCCAAATTTGGCCGATCCGCTCCGCCATCTCCTCGCCGAGCGCGCGGCGCACCAATTCGCCCTGGGGATAGTACCCCGTCGCCAGCACGATCACGTCCGCCGGGACGATACTGCCATCCTTTAGCAGCGCGCCCTCTGCACAGAAACGCTCGATATTGTCATTCTGCAGCAGGTCGATCTCGCCTTTAATCATCAGCTCGGAGCTGCCCGCATCCAGGTTGTATCCGCCACCACGGCGGCGGTATTTCATCTGGTGGCCCGTGCGATCCTCCCCGACATCAAACTTGAACCCGATGCCCTCGAGCCCGTCGATCATTTCCTTGTCCAGCTCCATCATGCGCTTGACCGCCGCTTGGTAACCCTTGATCAGTAGCGGGGGTGTGACGGCGGAGGCGAGCAGGTCGCAGTCCTCGACCGAGGGATTTTCATCGTAGAGCGCGTAGTTCAGTTTCGCCGACGGCTCAATCGAGACCACCGTGCTGGAGCCGCGCTGCACCAGGGTCGTGTGACAATTGAAGCTGTGCAGGTCGAGCGCGATATCGTTACCACTCGATCCCGTGCCGATGATGATGGCCTTCTTGCCCGCGTAGGGCGCGCCGCTGTCGAAGCCTTCCGAGTGGACGACGTCGCCCCGGAACGTATCGAGGCCCGGTATGTCCGGTTTTAGCGGATAACTGCTCACTCCATTGGCGAACACAATGTGGCGAGGCCGCAGAGTGCGCTCGCTGCCGTCCGCTGTCTTAAGCGTGGCGATCCAGCATTTTGCCTCTGCATCCCAGTCGCCTTTGGTGAACTCCGTATTGGTCCAGTGGTTGATCTCCATGACCTGCGCGTAGAATTCGAACCACAGCCCCAACATGTCTTTGGGAATGTAATTCGGCCATGTCGGCGGAAACGGCATATAGGGCAAGTTGTTGACGTGGATGGAATTGTGCAGTGCCAAGGAGTGGTAACGCTCACGCCAGCTATCGCCGATGCGGGGCCACTTTTCGACCACCAACGTGTCGACACCAATCTGATTGAGGCGCGCCGCGATCGACAGGCCCGCCTGGGCCCCGCCGACCACCAGCACAGTCGGGTCCTTGTCTTCATAGAGCACGGCCTTGCGGCGCGCATCTTCCCAATTATCGCCGCCGAAATTGCGCGAATACGCGGCACCGGAAGGGCGGTTTTTACCGATGGTCTCCTCGAAGCCCCGGAGTTCCTGCAGCGATGTGGAAATGACCCAGGCCTTATATTGCCCCCCATTTTGCGCGTTCGAATCCGCGACCAGGCGCAACACACCGTCGCCACGCCCGACCTTTGTCTCGAAATCGAAAATGGCTTCGATGCAGTCGCGGCCGAGGCGATTCACGAGGCGCGGCGGTGTGCGATCGGGGCTAACCCTGAACCCATACGCGCCCACGGCCGCTTGCCGCGCGGTGAGAACCTCAGCGATTTCCGGGGCACCCACCCGCGGTGTCAGATGCCAGGTGAAGGCCAGTAAATCGCGCCAATTCCCGTCCTCCTCGATTAGGGAGGCCACGCGTTGCGGGTCGCCCGTCGACAGGGCCCGCTCAAAGTCGCCCAACCACCCGTTGACGAGGCTTACCAAATTGGCGTCCTCGGCCCCATCGGAATCATTGGAGCCAGGCATTACCTGATCGATAGAATTCATGAATTTTCCCTAACTGGTTCTCACAACACCAAATGACCCCCATCAGGGAGTGTTGTCCCCACGAAGATAGGCGATCATTGATGGAAATCAAAACCATCGAATATTCTCGAGAGCCGCTTGCGGCAATCTCGCTTGCGATCGCGAAACCCGCGCTGTACATCCCGGCCCATGGCACGACTGGTATCCTTCACCGACGAGACGACCGAGGAAGCGGCGGCGCTTTTGCGCGCAGGCGCGCTCGTCTCGTTTCCGACCGAGACAGTCTATGGGCTGGGCGCCAACGCGCTCGATGACACGGCGGTGGCCGGGATTTACGCAGCCAAGAACCGGCCGAGCTTCAATCCGCTGATCGTCCATGTGCCCGATATCGAAACCGCACGCCGCGATGCCCATTTTTCGGATTTGGCGGAAAGGGTCGCGGCGGCGCTATGGCCGGGACCGTTGAGCCTGGTCCTGCCGCGCACCAAGGATTGCCCACTCTCCAAACTCGTCAGCGCCGGGCTCGACACCGTGGCCATCCGGGTGCCCGCGAGCGCGCCGGCGCGGCGCCTGCTGGTCGCCGCCAAGGTGCCGGTCGCGGGGCCCAGCGCCAATAAATCGGGACAACTTAGCCCGACCGAGGCGCGCCATGTGGCGGACGGCTTCGGAGATGAGGTCGCGTTAGTGCTGGATGGCGGCGCGTGCGTGGTCGGGCTCGAATCCACCGTGCTCGATCTCTCGACCGAGACCCCGACCCTATTACGCGCGGGCGGTGTCACCCATGAGGCGCTGGAAGAAGTGATCGCCGCGCCCGTGGCCGTGGCCGGGGTCGACGATACCGCACCTAAATCCCCCGGCATGATGTCACGCCATTACGCGCCGCGCACACCGCTCCGCATGAACGCTTCGGAAGTGAAGCGTGGCGAGGCGTTGCTCGGGTTCGGCGGCAGCAAGGGCGCAGTCGAGGATTTGAGCCCTGCCGGTGATTTGGTCGAGGCAGCCGCGAATTTATTCCGGATGCTGCATGAATTGGACGGCGGAGGGTATGCCGGGATCGCCGTGGTCCCCATCCCTGAGAGCGGCTTGGGCCGCGCCATCAACGACCGCCTGCGCCGCGCCGCGCGGGGCTGAGCCCTCACCCTCCCATATATTTAGACCTAATGATCGCTGGAGTGGATGATCTGCTCTTTCATCTCGGTCTCGTATTCAAGGCCTTCCGGCGTCAGGGTGGTGGTGAACGGGAAGACGCCGGTGCGCATCAGGCCCTTGCGGTCGAGTGCCGCCCACACACCCCGGTTGTTCAAACCGATCGCATCTTTCGTCATCACCACGCCGCTACCGACATGGAAATGGTTGCCGTGCGGTTGCGGGATTTGGCCGATGTGAATTTCGCCCTCGTTCTCCCCTGGCCCCGCGAGATCGGAGTCCGCAAAGCCCTGGAACAGCGCCAAGGTCTTGAGCTGCAGTTTGTTTAACTTCTTCGGATTGCGTTTCGGCGCCATATCTTCCTCAACTTGCTGTGCGATCCCATCGCGAGGTCTGGTTTCCGTCCTCCGTGGACTATATAGAAGTGACCAAAGCCTTCGGGGAATCACAAACAGTTTTTTGCGGGGAGGAATTTCACATGCGTCTCATCGTGCACGGCCAACAGGCCTTCGGACAGGCGGTTCTGGAGAAGCTCATCGAGCGCGGCGAGGAAATCGTCGGTGTCTATGTGGCGCCGGACAAGGGCAAACCGGACCCGCTGAAGGTCGCAGCGGAAGAAGCCGGGTTGCCGGTCTTCCAACCAAGTTCCTACAAGGAGCCGGAAGTCTGGTCGCAGATGAAAACGCTGAAGCCAGACCTTTGCGTCATGGCCTTCGTCACGCTCTTCGTGCCGGAGGAAGCGCTATACCTGCCGACGCATGGCACGATTCAGTATCACCCCTCCCTGTTGCCACTGCACCGGGGGCCGAGCGCCATCAACTGGCCGATCATCATGGGGCGCAAGGAGACGGGTCTTTCCATCTTCTGGCCGGATAACGGGCTCGACGAAGGGCCGATCCTCATTCAGAAGACCTGCTCCATCGAGGAGAACGACACCCTGGGGACGGTTTATTTCGACAAACTCTTCCCAATGGGTGTGGATGCGATGCTGGAAGGCGTCGATCTGGTGAAAGCTGGCAATGCGCCGAAGATTGATCAAGACCACAGCCTCAAGACCTACGAGAGCTGGTGCCGCAAAGCGGATGTGGAACTCGATTTCTCAAAGCCGATGCAAGAGGTCCACAACATGATCCGCGGCGCAGATCCGGTGCCGGGTGCCTGGACGACCTGCGGTGGGGCGGAGATACAGCTTTATGGCTCGACCAAAGCGGTAAGTGCCTCCGGTGTGCCGGGCAAGATCGTCGAAATTTCCGACGACGGCATGACCATCGCGTGTGGCGACGGCGGCGTCCGGGTTGCTCGGATCAAGGGCGATGCGAAAAAGATCTCGGCGAGCGAGTTCGCGTCCGATGCCGGTGTGTCCGTGGGGTCAAAACTCGGGGGCTAGTGAGAAGCCACGTTAATTCGATTTGTCCTCGAGCCGCATCAGCAGATGCCCGATAGCGGCGGCGGAGCGCATGACGTAGTGCCGCTCGATATCGGTGCGGCCATCGGCGTTCTTGGCCTGTTTCACCAAGGGGGCGTAAAGCGCCTTCAACATTGCGACCAGGCCCGGGCGATCCAGTTTCCAGGATTCGACCTTTTCGCCCTCAAACGCGTGATACTCCGCCGTGACCAGTTGCGCTTTGACTGTGAAGAGCAACCAGGTGATGCGCTTGTCAAAAGCGTCAAAGGTTAGTGCGGCAGCGGCCAAAGCCTCGTCGACTAAGGCGTTCGCCGTCCGATTGTCGTAGATATCGTACCAGCGGAAGTGATCGACGTCGTCGTCCTTCAAGCGATTGATCAAATCCTTGCAGTCGCGTCGGAAGCGCTCGCATTGCTCGAAACCGACCATCTGCTCGACGGTCTTCAGGAAGCCCGGAATGAGACGCCGCGAGACCATGCCATTGCCTTGATCCAACTCACCCTCGGCCGGGAATAGATGGCAGAACCGTTGGATCAGGACGCGCTCAAACGGCCGCGTTCGGGTGCGATCCCAAATGTCACGTTAATGCTCGCGAAGGATTTCCTCGAATTTGTGCTGGAAATTCACCAGGGTTTTATCCCAACCCTTCTCCATGAAATCGTCGATAAGGCCTTGGACATTCTGGGCCGACAGTCCCTTTTTCGACGGTTCAGCGGCCGCCCGGATCTTGAACGAGAACTCGTCCAACATCAGTTTGGCCAATTCGTCGGAAGCGCCGGCACCCATCATCCGCCGCATCATTGGGCTCTGAACCATTGAAAATCCTTTATCCTCGTACTTTGCGTAAGTTGGTCTGAGTATCGACCATTTATTTCGGCCCGCGATATGACGGTGGTCACACCGTAAGAAAGCCCCCCGCGAAGGTCAGCGCCATTGTGAGTTAGGATTATGGGAACTACACTGGCGAAAATCCAAACTCAGGGCGACTAAAATGACCGATCAACCTTTCCGCGGCGTGCTGGCGCCGGTTTTGACCCCGTTCACCGCCGATTTAACCCCAGATGTGAGCCGTTTCACCGCATTTTGCCGCTGGCTGTTGGCGCAAGGCGCTGATGGTCTCGCCGTCTTTGGAACCACCAGTGAAGCCAATTCGCAATCGTCGGATCAGCGCATGGCACTGCTCGATTCGTTGATCGATTCGGGTGTCCCCGGCGCCAAATTGATGCCCGGCACCGGCGCCTGCTCCATTGATGAAGCGGTACGCCTCAACAAACACGCGGTCGGCCACGGATGCGGCGGCGTTCTGATGCTGCCACCGTTCTATTACAAAGGCGTGTCGGACGACGGATTGTTCGCTTGGTTCTCGGAAGTCGTGCAACGGGTTGGCAACGATGCGCTGAAAATCTACCTCTACCACATCCCCCCGCAAACCGGGACGCCGTTCAGTCTCAATCTGATCGGCCGTCTGATCAAAGAATACCCGAGCACGATCGTCGGATTGAAGGACAGTGGCGGCGATTGGGCCAACACCAAATCGATCCTCGACGCCTTCCCGGGCTTCGGCACCTTCGCCGGCTCCGAGGTCTTCCTGCTCGATACGCTGCGGGGCGGCGGCGTCGGTTGTATCACTGCGACTGGCAACGTGAACCCGACCGGCATCCGCAAGGTCTACGAAAACTGGGAGACGCCGGAAGCCGACGCGTTACAGGCCGCGATCACCAAGACACGGAAGACCATTCAGTCCCGCACCCTGGTGCCGGCACTGAAGGCGATTATCAGCCACTACCACAACGATGCCGAATGGGGTCGCTTGATGCCGCCGATGATGGCTCTCTCGGCAGAGGAGCAAAGCGGATTGATTGCAGATCTTGATGCCGACGAAGGCTTCTCGATCGCGCCGGCCAAGTTGGAAAACGCAGCGGAGTAATCAGTCAAAAGGCGCGCGGAAGCTACTCCGCGCGCCGAAACCCCGCCGCGATCCAGTTGGCGACATAGCAGCCGATCGTAAAGATGACGATCACGCTGACCATGATGAACACGCCGCTGAGCCCGGGCGAACCAGAGGTAAACTCTACCCAGATCAAGAGTTCCAGCACCGCTGCTCTGTTAAGCACAAATATGAAATAAGCCCCGCCGCCGGCCAACGCGAGCGTGGAGATCAGACGAAGCCAGCCGACCGTTGAATTTTGCGTCATCGCTTACGGTGATCCTGTGATTGATTGGGCGTCTTCGGGTGGGCATAGGGATGCTTATAAGGGCGCGACACGTGCTCTACATTTGCCAACCGCGCGGTGAATTCAGCATTGATCGCAACCAGCTCGTCTTCCGTCCGGTAATGCGCCGCGAGATCGGCCTCGTACTCCGCGTCTAGTTCCGGCGGGTTGTCGCGATACCATCGGACAGTTTCGGCCAAGCCTTCTAACGGTGGCACGATATCGGTATATCCCAGGTCCGCGCGCATGCGGTGGACGTCGAACAATTGGTGATTGATCACCGCTTTCCCAATCAGGAAATCCCGCGCTGGATAGGCGTAGGGGCCGGGAATGCCGACGACCTCCAGCGCGCCGCCCATTGCGTCGATGATCACCTCGACCCATTGCGCTAAGGTGAACTGATGGACGTCGGCGCAGTTGTATATTTTGCCGCCCGATGCTTCCGGCTGATCGACCGCCAACAACACCGCATGCGCCATATTTACCGCGTAGCCGCGCGACAACAGCACCTGCCCGTCGTCCGGCACCACAATGTGTTTGCGGCCGTCCAGAATGCGCCGCATCACGCGCCACTCCATCGGGATGAGCTGGCGCGGCCCATAGATCAGCGGATAGCGCAGATGCGTCGCTGCATAAGACCCGGCTTCGTGCTGAGCCATGACCGCGTCTTCGCTGATCCGCGCCAGATAGCCGAAACGGAACTCATCCTCCGTCTCGACCCGGGGGGCGTCCTCCGGTAAAGGCACCTGAAGCCCCTGCGGAAATAAACGCTCGGGCTGGCGTGAGCCGCGAAATCCCGGCGACCCGCCGATGGTGATCAACCGCTCCGTATGCGTGGCCACGACCTCGGCCACATAACGCATGCGCCCATATGTGGCGACGATCACATCGAAACGCCGTTCGCCCAGCGCTTCCGCCAAGGTTTCCTTGAAATGCGGATCACCGACGATGCGCTCCACATGGGACGGGATCAGATCGCTGTCATGGCTGCCGCGATGCAGAATCGCGGTTTCGTAGCCGCGCTCAATCAAGCCATTCACGATATGCGGTCCGGTCGGCCCGGTGCCGCCGATTACCAATGCTTTCATAGAAATGCCCTCGAGGCGCGGACTACATCATGCCGCCGCCGTCACCCTTCTCTTGGCTGGTGAAGATCGACCCGTAGCCACTCTTCGACCAATCGGGCGGCACCGGACAGGGACGCGGATCCATATGCGGGATCTTCGCCGCCTCGCCGCGCACGATCTCGCCGGACAGCGACGTATGTGTGGGATGATACGCCCAGGGAAAGGCATCCGCCGAGGAATACACATAGAGCAGGATCGGCCGCACGCGGTTGGTCTCATTGCGTTTCGAGCCATGAATGGTACGGCAGTTGAGTGCCAAGACCGTGCCCTTATCCCCGGTCGGCCCATCGGCCTTGTCCGTCGGCAGAGATGCCAATTCGCGGGGCGGCACGGTCCCCGTCCAATTCCCCTCATCGTCGTAATGCGGGAAGAGGTCGCCTTTATGGCTCTTGGGAATCAAGGTCAGCGGACCTTGCGCGTCCTCGCATCCGTCCAGATAGAGACCCAAGGTGACCGGACTGTAATTCGTGTGCGGCCAGAAGCAGATATCCTGATGCCACTTCACGATCTCGCCGCCGCCCGGATGCTTGTAGTTGATCTTGCAACTGTGAAATTTCACGTTCGGCCCCACGAGATCGGCTGCGATATCCGCGAACGGCGACTCAACCGCAAATTTCTTGAAGACCGGGTGGACGTCGACCGGCGACTTGATGCGCCGCACATGAGGATGCTCCGCGGTATGCTCCGGCGCCAAATCAAACTTACTGCCGGATTCAGTTTCCTTGCGGCTGTCCTCCAAACACTCGTCCGACGCACCCCGCACCGCTTCCAGCCACTCTTTCGGAATCAACCCTTCCGACGAGACATACCCGGACTCGAAATAAGATTCGCGCTGTGCCTGGGTCAGCATCCGCGGTTCGTGTTTTAGAATATCTTCGGGCGTCATTCTTCAGTCCTCTCCCTCAGGAAGCTTTGGCCAAGGTCTCTTTGCGCTGGGACGCAAAGATGCTGCCATAGCCTTCCTTATCCCAGTTCGGCGGCACTTCGATTGCGAACGGGTCCATATGGACGAACTGTGCGGCCTTGCCGCGCACGATCTCTCCTGATTTCGTCGTCGGTGTTGGCGACGGCATCCAAGTGAAGGCATCGGCGGAGCTGTATACATACAGTAGCAACGGCCGCTCCCGGTCGGTCTTGTTGTCCATCGAGCCGTGAATTGTCCGGCAGTTGATAGCAATAATGGTCCCGGCCTTGCCCGTCAGGTTCACCGCGTTCTCCGGCTTCGCTTTCAGTAGATCGTCCTTCGAGAGATAGCCGCTCCAGGTGCGATCTTCGTGGAAATGCGAGTACAACTCGCCCTTGTGGCTGCCGGGAATGCAGGCGAGCGGGCCTTCTGCTTCTCCCACGTCGTGAAAATAGACGCCGAGGGTTACCGGACTGAAGTTCGTGTGCGGCCACGCCGGAATATCCTGGTGCCACTTCACCACTTCGCCACCGCCCGGATGCTTGTAGTTGACCTTGCAACTGTGGAACTTCACATCCGGCCCCACGAGATCGGCCGCGACCTCCGTGAAGACGGAATCATGGGCGAATTCCCAAAAATCCGGATGCCGGTCGACCGGTGCCCGCAACCGGCGCACATACGGTTTGTCCGGTGTGTGATCGGGGCTAAGGTCGTATTCACTATTGGATTCGCTGAATTGCCGGCTGCGGTCGATGAACTCGTCCGACCGCGCCCTCAAGCGCTCCAACCATTCATCGCTCACCAGACCTTCGGCCGCGACAAACCCATTCTCGAAAAAGAACTCCCGCTGCTTTTGGCTCAGGGCGGTTGGCTTATGTGTCAGAATATCTTCCGGTGTCATGAATTTTCTCCCTTGGCGAGCAATCTAGGTCACGGCCAGACTACCTCAATTCAGAACGCTCAGGCTATAATTACAAAGAATCGTTTGTCCGTCAGACAACGTACCGTTCCCCGGCCGAAGAGCCGGGGT
>JBMYRC010000030.1:0-36960 GCA_049601975.1 Alphaproteobacteria bacterium
CTGACGGCGGCCCTGACATACGCGAGCTCGAACGCCGCGTTGCCGTTCTCGAAGAACGGCTCGCTCAACTGGCGGATACCAGAGGCGAGGACTGACGGCTTCGCAGACGCGCTCGCGGCTGCTGACCCAGCCTTACTGGCAACGGCAGTCGAACGCGAAGGCCGGCGCCGGTTGTCATGTTTCCTGGATGGGATCGAAGCATATCGCCATCACCCCTATCGACGGAGTGCTAAGGAGGCTGCGGTCGTGGCGGAAGCAGGGTCGACCCGGCTTCTGCAATTCCCAGCTACGACTTCCGAAATGATGGCGTCGGTTCTCGTCGTCCCCTCCCTTGTCAATCAATCCTATGTTTTGGACTTGTCCGAGGAGAGCAGCTTCATGCGTTGGCTCGCTGCCAGGGAAGTCGAAGGCTACCTTGTCGATTGGGGACGCCCAGGAGACCTCGAACGTGGGTTTGATCTGACCGATTATGTCGCGGGGCGCCTCGATGATCTTTTCGATATCGTACGCGCAGCCTCCGACAAGCCGGTCTTTGTCTTGGGATATTGTATGGGCGGTGACTTAGCACTTGCTCTTGCGTTGCGACGCCAAGCGGATGTCGCTGGATTGGCTGTCCTCGCAACGCCGTGGGATTTCCACGCCGAAGATGAGGTGTCGGCGCGGGGGCTGGCGGTCACGGCGCAAAGCTTCGAAGGTCAATTAACCGCTCTTGGCGAATTGTCGACCGACATACTCCAGCTGCTTTTTTGCATGTTGGATCCTCTGTTGGGATATCGGAAGTTTCAAAGCTTTGCCCGCATGGACCCCTCCTCCGCTCGAGCCGTCGATTTCGTGGCATTGGAAGATTGGTTGAACGACGGCGTTCCCCTCGTGGCGGCAGTCGCCCGAGAATGCCTTGGCGGATGGTATGGCGAAAACGACCCGGCGCGGGTAGCTTGGCACATTGACGGCAAAGCTGTCGATCCGACCAAGTTCCTCAAACCGTCTATCGCCATGATCCCGGCGCGAGACCGGATCGTGCCCCCGGCTTCCGCACAGGCGCTGGCTACCGCATTGCCGAATTGCAAAATACACACTCCACAGGCTGGACATATCGGCATGATGGCGGGCCACAATGCCGAGAGTTCCGTTTGGCAGCCTCTCGAGGCATGGTTTCGCAAAACTGTCGGTAATGTGATTTTATGACAATATAATTGTCGTTATGACATCGATATTGATATTTTGACATTCTTTTGTCAAAATGTGGTGAAGAGTTCGAATCCCGATACGATGACAACGCGCCGTCCCGATCCCACTCCCGAGGGGGAAGCACTCTATGAATTGATGGTGCTCATTCCGTCGCTCTACCATCGCATGCGGGCCATCAACGGACGGAGGGGTCGGGTTTCCATCTGGTCCGATGGCATGTGGGGATTGTTGCGTAGCCTGCAACTAGACGGCCCGCGCACTGTTCCGCAGATTGCCCGGGCGCGCGGGGTTGCCCGGCAGCGCATCCAAAAAATCGTCGATGAGGCTTATGCCGCCGACCTTGTCCGCTTTCGCGACAATCCGGATCACAAACGATCCCGGATCGTCGTCTTAACAAGGGAAGGCTAGAACGCGTTCGAACGGATCGATAAAGAATTGCGAGATGCGGCTCAAGAAATTGGGGGCGCTTTCGATATTCGCGACTTAGATGCCGCGTTGCGGGTTCTATTTGACCTCCGCGAGAACCTGCAACCTCGGGCCCGCTGAGGAGCGAAACGACACCAATTCACTGCTTGAAATGCTTCGCCACATTCTTTATGCTGCACTGCAGCATAATAGCCGATCGACATTTAAATTATTAGCCATGATCAGGATCGGCAGGACAATTGTCATAGGGGAAATCCAATGAAGGAAGTTGTTATTGCGGGTGCGGCACGCACGCCGGTCGGCGCGTTCAATGGCGGGTTGTCGGGTGTTGCTGCGTCCTATCTCGGCACGGTTGCCATCAAGGAAGCCTTGAAGCGGGCAAAGACGGACGCGGCAGATGTCGATGAAGTTCTGCTCGGTCAAATCCTCACCGCGGGTGCCGGCCAGAACCCGGCGCGGCAAGCGGCCATCGAGGCCGGCATACCGGTCGAAGCGACGGCGGTTCAAGTCAATCAGCTTTGTGGCTCCGGCCTGCGTACGGTCGCCATGGGCATGCAGTCAATAAAGCTTGGTGATACTGACGTCGTCGTTGCTGGTGGTCAGGAAAGCATGAGCCAAGCCCCCCATTGCGCGCATCTACGCAACGGCCAGAAGATGGGCGATCTCAGCTTCATCGACACCATGATCAGGGATGGATTGTGGGATGCCTTCAACGGCTATCACATGGGCAACACGGCGGAGAATGTCGCCGAGAAATTTCAGATCACGCGTGAACAACAAGACGCATTCGCCGTGGCCTCCCAGAACAAGGCCGGGGCGGCTATGGAGAGCGGCGCATTTGCCGACGAGATTGTGCCCGTCACGATCAAGACCCGGAAGGGCGAGATTGTCATCGATACTGACGAGCACCCGAAGCCGAGCACGACAATTGAGACGCTGTCGAGCTTGCGCCCCGCGTTTCAGAAGGATGGCACGGTTACAGCGGGGAATGCGTCCGGCATCAATGACGGGGCGGCGGCCATCGTGTTGATGTCTTCGGAAGGTGCGGAGAAGCGCGGCGTGGAGCCCTTGGCGCGCATCGTCTCCTGGGCGACGGTAGGAGTTGACCCGGCGATCATGGGCACGGGGCCGATCCCGGCCTCGCAGAAAGCGCTCGAGATTGCCGGTTGGAGCACCGACGATTTGGACCTGATCGAAGCCAACGAAGCCTTCGCTGCTCAAGCTTGCGCAGTTAACAAGGGCCTCGGTTGGGATACGGAGAAAGTGAACGTCCATGGCGGCGCCATTGCGCTCGGCCATCCGATCGGCGCGTCCGGCGCGCGGGTGTTGACGACCCTGCTCTACGGGATGCAAAAGCGCGACGCCAAGAAGGGCCTGGCGACGCTCTGCATCGGCGGCGGCATGGGTGTCGCCATATGTGTCGAGCGTATCTAGCTAATATTTCGAGCGGCGGAGCTTCTCACGAAGTTCCGCCTGCTCTGATGTTTCGACCTACTAATTGCCCTGATGAGCATACTCCCAATAGAGATCGCGGGCGAGCTGACTTACAGGGCCCGGCTGAAAATCGTGGTCCTCGTATCGGATGACCGGGATGACCTTACCGTGATTACCGGTACTGAAGATTTCATCGGCAGCTAATAGATCGGCAGGCGTCATCGACCGCTCGACCACTTCCACATCCCGTCCGCGCAGTAAATTGATAACACGCTGACGGGTGATTCCGTTCAGGAATGTGCCATTCGGGATTGGCGTATGGGCCACTCCGTCGGCGACCGTGAACAGGTTCGAAGTGGCGAATTCCGCCACATTGCCGTTCGGATCAAGGACAACGGCGTTATCGAATCCCCGTGCCGCCGCTTCCTTCAACGCACGACCGGCGTTCGGGTAAAGACACGACGCCTTCGCATCCGTCATCGCTTGATCGGGCGCGGGCCGACGGCGCGTCGACAAGCAGGCCCCGAAACCGGTCGCGGGCGGTAACGGAGATTCATAGACCAACATTGCGAATTGCGTGGATTCGGGATCAGGCGCGATCCAACCTTCCTGCGCCCAGAACATCGGGCGAATGTAGAGTTCCGCACCACTCGGAAACTTGGCGACACCGTCCAACGCGATCTCGACCATTTCGTGAGTGGAGAGGGTCGGGTTCATGGCAAAGGCACGGCAGGAATTCACCGCGCGCTCGCAATGAAACGCCAAGTCGGGCGTCACCCCCTCAAAGGAGCGAGCACCGTCGAATACGATTGAGGACAGCCAGACCGCATGGCTCATTGCCGTCAACAGCGGCGGGTCGCCTTCCGTCCATTTACTGTCGTGGAATACAAAACTCGTCATGGCTGGCCTCCTGATCCGCGATCTCTGTCGCGCGGTTTCCCGAAGCATAGCCCTTCCTGGCGCATGGCGTCGAGCCACACGCCGGATTCAATCGGTCAAACTAAGTGCTATTGGCTCACCCAAACGATTCGCGATATCCATTCGACGTCCCGGCGCGGGATAACGAGATCGCCATGCGCCCGGTTGATCGACGCCAAACGCACCTCCCGGATCGTCATTTTGATCAATTGCTTCGCAAGGATTTCGCCCTCGCGGTTCTTCACCAACACGCGGTCGGCGGGCAGAACCGCCGAATTCGGCGAGACGATGACAACATCGCCCTTGCGGTAGACCGGCTCCATCGACTCGCCGCAAATCTCCAACGCATAGGCATTGCTATCGCCCAGATTTGGGAAATCCAACGTGTCCCAACCAGACGCGACCGGAAAACCGGAATCATCAAAATACCCCGACCGGCCCGCTTGAGCCAAACCAATGATCGGAATGCGCAATCCCGCCCCCTGACCGGCATGACTGTGCAATAAAGCCGAGAATTGTGACATACTCAAATCGGTCGCCTGCAGAATACGAGATAAGCTTTCCGTCGATGGTCAACGGGGCCGACCATCCCGTCGGCGCTCACTCTTGGCGAAAGCAGTTCGGTCCAAACCGGCCTGACGGGCCAACTCCGAGGTACTGAGACCGTTCTGCGCCGCCAATAAATCGATCGCCCGCCATACATCACTATGTGTCATCATCACCGTCTATCCCTTCCTTGGGTAACTAGGTGTTTTGCATTGTGCTACGCTTATTTGTTCTTTTTTTGTTCTCATACAATCTATCACATCTTTGAAGGGAGTAAAGAATCGTTTTGCGCGATTTATGAATCATCGAGCCACCCTTGCCGGACGCGACACGCTCCGGTAGCGTCAGCGCATGACATTGATATTTCACATGGCCAGAAAGGCCGAATGGGACGCGGCGCAAGCGGCTGGTTTCTATCAGGGTGCGGCGGAGGATCGGGTCGACGGGTTCATTCATTTCTCGACCGCAATCCAAGTAAAGGAGAGCGCTGCAAAGCACCGAACGAGTGAGGCAAACCTCATCCTTGTAGCCTGCGATTCGGACGCTCTCAGCGAGAGTTTAAAATGGGAAGCGGCACGAGGCGGGGCACTCTTCCCCCATCTCTACGGTGACATCCCGTTGAACACCGTCGTCTGGGCGGAGCCGCTGTCGCTCGACGCCGACGGCGTGCATATTTTCCCCGATCTGGGATAGCCTTTCGCCACCTTGTGCGCCATTCAGGCGACGCGTAATCTTGCACCGCAAATTCATCCAAGCGGGAGTGCTGAAACCCTATGTCCAGGGTTGCGCATATTATTGTATTTCTTGGCTACGCCGTTTTGGCAGCAGTGGTCGGTTATACCTTTCCGGGCGGCGTTCTGAATTTCGAAGATAACGCGGCATGGCTTCTTGGCATGGTCGTTTTTCTTGGCGGATTGTTGGCCCACGAAACCATCGCTCGGCGGCAAAACGAAGCGACCGCCTTGCACCGCCTTTTGGTGTTGCGCCGGGCCTATGACGGTGCCCACGAAGAGCTGGAGCGGGCCCGCGATGAAATGCGTCGGGTTTATGAAGCGATGGAGAGCGTCGGGCAGGACGCGGCCAAAGGGGGCCGCGAATTGGAAGAAGTCGCGTCTGAGGTTAAGGTCCTGCATGCCCTGGTCGAGGAATTATATTCCACCGGTGGGGGCAAGGCCGACCACGCATTGCCGCCGCTGCCGAAAGAAATAAAACTAGAGGAAGCGCTCGACGACCAAGCGGTATTCGGCAGCCCAACCACCATGGCCCCGGTCCGGCTCAGCGAAAGCGATATGCTGGACATCATGCGCGACGCCCTGCGTCAGAACCGGGTCGATCTTTACCTTCAGCCCATCGTCAGCCTACCGCAACGCAAGCACCGCTATTTCGAATGCTTTAGCTCGGTGCGCAACGCCCAAGGGGCCGTCATTACTCCGGACCGCTATATCGAGATCGCCAAGAAGTCGGGCCTGATCAAGGCCATCGACAACATGCTGCTATTCCGCTGCATCCAGTTGGTCAAAAAGATTCAAAAGCACGAATACGCGACCAACTTCTTTTGCAATGTCTCGCCGACGACACGAGCCGACCGGGAGTTCTTCCAAGAATTCCGTGAATATCTGGAGCGCAATGAAGATCTGGCTCCGAGCATTATCTTCGAGTTCAGTCAGGCCGATATCGCCGCACATCCGGAAGAGGTCATCGAGGATGTCGAACGCTTGAGCGAACGCGGTTACCGGTTCTGCATGGATCAAATCGTCGACATCGATTTCGATGCCGAGGCGCTGGCCGAACTCGGATTTCATTTCGTCAAAGTGGAGGCCGGAAACTTGTTGCCGGAAGCGGATCAAAACGAAGGTCAATCGGCCGACAGGATTCAGGCGCTCAAACGTCGTTTGGACGGTGCGGGGATTGATTTAATCGTTGAAAAAATAGAGACGGAGCAGATGCTGGTGGAACTCCTCGACTATAATATTGACTTCGGCCAAGGCTATTTGTTCGGCGAACCACGCCTCAGCCAAGACCCACCCTCCACGCCATTGACCGCCGGCGAACGCCCGTGAGTGTGTCGGTTTTGCAAGGCCTACGCGAAGTCGCTGGAAACTACGACGGGTTCGTACTCGATCTCTGGGGTGTCGTGCATGACGGGGTTACGGTCTTTCCCGGCGTTGTCGATGCGTTGCGGCAATTGCACGCGGCGAACAAGAAGCTGGTTTTCCTCTCGAACGCACCACGCCGCGCCCATCTGGTGGCGGCGCAGTTGGACGGTTTCGGTATCACGGCTTCCCTGCATGACGGGGTAATGTCGTCCGGCGAGGCGACATGGCGATACCTGCACGATCGCCCCGACGATTGGGCGCGGGGCTTAGGTCCGAAATGTCTACGCATTGGCCCGGAACGCGACCACGCCGCCTTGGACGGACTAGAATTCGACGAGGCCGATGGCGTGGAATCCGCGAATTTCATTCTGGTCACCGGCCCGAAGGATCAAATGAATTCCGCAGATCCCTATGACGATATGTTGCGTACCGCGTTCGAACGTCGGCTTCCCATGATTTGCGCCAATCCGGACCGCGAAGTGATCCGGGGCGGGATCCGACAAATTTGCGCAGGCGCCATCGCCGAGCGCTACGAGGAACTGGGCGGCGACGTCCGTTGGTATGGCAAACCCGACCCCACGATCTACGACGAATGCTTCCGGCTCCTGCAGATCGAGGATAAAACCCGCATTCTCGGCATTGGCGATTCCTTCACCACAGATATTCGCGGCGCCAATGCAGCCGGGTTGGATGCATTGCTGGTCGCACGCGGCATCCACGGTGAAGGTCTGATCGACGCCGATGGCAGGCTCGACGGCGGCTTGATCGCGGCGCGGGCCAAATCCGACGACGTCCAGTTGATCGGCGCGGTTGGCGAATTCGTCTGGTGAGCGACACAAAGGCAATTGCAGGGTTCGGCGAGATCGCGGACGCTTACGACACTTACCTCGTCGATCAATGGGGTGTCCTCCATGATGGCCATACGGCTCATGCACCGGCGGTGGACGTCATGCATCGCCTCAAGGACGCGGGGAAGAAATTGATCATTCTATCCAACTCCTCGCGCCGCGCGGACACCACACGCGGGAACATGACCCGCATGGCAATCGATCCCAATCTTTTTGACGGGTTCGCAACTTCGGGCGAGGAAGTGTGGCAAGCATTCCTCGGGCGCAAGGATCCGTTCTACACCGATCTCGGCACCCGTTGTATCGTCTTCCAATGGGGCAAAGACGAGCATTTCTTCGAAGCCTTGGACCTCGAGCCGGTCGACAGCATCGAGGAAGCGGAGTTCATTCTCCTGAACGGTACCGAGAGAGACCGATTTCAGGAATACGAGGCGATTTTGCGCCGCGGGGTAGAGCGTGGATTGCCGATGGTCTGCTCCAACGGGGATTTCGTCAGCATCACGCCCGAGGGCGAGTTGGTGCAATGTCCGGGCGTCGTCGCGCGGCGTTATGAAGCGCTCGGCGGATATGTACGATGGCACGGCAAACCGACACTGGGGGCATATCAAATGGCTTTGGGCGACGAAGCCGCAGACCCTCGACGTATTCTCGCCATCGGTGATTCTCTGCACCATGATATCGCAGGCGCCAGCTCCGCCGGATTCGATTCTCTCTTCATTACCGACGGTATCCACCGCCCCGCACTCGATCTTCAAGCGGACGGTGCACACACACCGGAGAGCCTCGCGAAACTCTACGAACAATACGCCGCGATCCCGACATATGTCGCGCGATACCTTGTCTGGTAAATCTCGCCTCGCGGTAATTTGATACGCCGCCCCCTTTCCACACAGTCCCATCGCGGCGCTAAACACGAGTGCCCATTTGCCTGTGAGGAAACCGTTCAATGCATAAACTTTTTCTCGGCCTCGCGCTGGTCATCTTGATTTCGACCGCGTCGTTCTCGGAGCGCGCGATTGCCGGAAATGCAACGCCGTATCCGGGAACCGAAGTCATCGCGACCAAGTACAGCTTCGTTCAATTGCGCACTCGACTGGAAGCCGCTATCGAGAAAAGCGGCATGTATGTGGTCACCTCGGCCAGCGCCAGCGCTGGCGCGCAACATCGGGGCATCAAAATTCCCGGCAATCTGGTACTGGGCGTCTACCGCAACGACTTCGCCGTCCGCATGTTGAAAGCGAGCGTGCCATCGGGCATCGAAGCACCATTGCGCTTTTACGTGACGGAGAATGCCGACGGCACCGCGACGCTGACCTATCGCAAGCTGAGCGCGATCTTCGGAGTCTACGGCAGCAGCGAGCTGGATGCGATGGCCAAGGAATTGGACGAGCTCTGGGCGAAAATCGTCTCCGGCACAACCGGCAAATAGACGAACCGCGTGTCCGCCCTCCCCACCACCGCAACCAGTCCGCAATGGCGGGTGATCAGGATCGGGATCGCCGGATTAATCACAGTTACCGCCCTCGCCGCCGCCCATGGCTGGCGCATGCCGATCCTATTAGGCCTCGGCGGGCTCTTGGGCCTCGTGCTTTATCATACCGCCTTCGGTTTTACGGCAGCGTATCGACAAATGATCATCAATCGCGAGACCGCGGCGGTCCGCTCGCAACTCATCCTGATCGCCGCCGCCACGCTTCTCTTCACACCCGTATTGGCCGAAGAGAGGGGATTCGGCATCGAGGCCTACGGCGCCAGTGCACCGGTCGGTATGCAAGTGCTGATCGGCGCCTTCATGTTCGGACTCGGCATGCAGCTTGGGAACGGTTGCGGCTCCGGTACCTTGTTCACGCTCGGTGGTGGCAGCACGCGGATGATCGCTACCATAGTATTCTTCTGTGCCGGATCGTTTTGGGTCAGTTTGGATATGCAGTGGTGGAACGCACCACCGCGCCTCGGCACCTTCGTGCTTGGCAAGGAAATAGGCTGGTCCGGTGCGGTCGTCGCACAACTTGTTGTTTTCGCCGCGCTGTGGTGGGGACTGCGCCGCTGGGGCCGAGACGAAGAAGCGCCGGCCGCACCCTTCAATTGGGCGCACTTCCTGACTGGTGGCTGGCCGTTTTTGCGGGGTGCATTGGCGTTGGCACTATTGAGCTGGCTTAGCCTCATGATCGCCGGGCACCCATGGAGCATCACTTGGGCGTTCAGCTTATGGGGTGCCAAGATTGCCCAACTCTTCGGATGGAGCGCGGATGGCATTTGGTTCTGGACCGGTGGCTATCCGGAATACGCGCTCAACCACCCTATCCTCGAAGACACGGTTTCGGTGATGGATATCGGCATCGTATTGGGGGCGCTGATAGCCGCCGGATTGGCCGGACAATTCGCCCCGGCGACCCGGCGACCGTGGCGCTCCTTGGCCGCCGCTGTCATCGGCGGTCTGCTGATGGGGTACGGCGCGCGGATCGCGTTCGGATGTAATATTGGGGCGTTCGTCTCCGGCGTTGCCTCTACTAGCTTGCATGGCTGGCTGTGGATTGTTGCCGCCCTCGGGGGAACTTGGCTTGGTATTCGCTTCCGCCCCTGGTTAGGCCTCTCGAATCCCTGATCTGGAGAAGCCGTGCTAACCTCTCATATTATTGAGAGGACAACACGAATGGGCGGACGATGAACACGACGCAACACGATCCCTTTAAAGACCGCCGCGAAGCGGCTGTGCCGGGCCACCCGGTGGTCGACCCGGCGGATTGGAGCGCCAAAGCCATGGCCGCGAGCGACGAATGGCGGATCGAACTCAACCAAAATGACATCGACGACCTGCACGCCGCCGTCGCTCCTTTCGACCAAGAAGGCATCGACGTGATGCCACTCGGCAAAGAAGAGTTTTCGCTACCCTGCTTAGCCCCAAAACTCGCGCTATTGCGCAGCGAATTATTGTACGGCCGTGGGTTTGTCCTGTTGCATGGCCTGCCCGTCGCCGCCTTCGGAAAGCGGGGCAGCGCCATCGCATTCTGGGCCATTGGTCAGCATCTGGGCGATGATGTGCTGTCGCAAAACAAACGCGGCCACGTATTGGGACACGTCACCGATCTCGGCGAATCCCGCAGTAATCCTTCGCAGCGTGGCCCCTATTCCCGTGAGGAAATTCCTTTCCATGTGGATTGCGGCGATATCGTCGGCCTGCTCTCCATGGAAGTCTCGAAAAGCGGCGGCGATAGCAGCCTCGTCAGCTCAATCGCCGTTCACAACGAAATGCTGAAGCGGCGCCCCGACCTGGTCGAGGTTCTGTACGAGCCACTCTATCGCGACCGCCGTGACGAGGTGCCACCCGGCATGGAGCCTTGGTACCGTCTTGCGGTCTTTCATTTTCATCAGGGGTATTTCAGCGCCTCGATCGAGCCAACCTATATCGGCTCGGCGCACCGTTTCGATGACGTGCCGGAGATGACGCCGGTGCAAAAAGAAGCCATGGCGACGGCACAATCGCTCTCTGAGGAACTGCGCTTCGATACCGGCTTCCATCGGGGCGACATGCAGTTCTGCAACAATCACGTCGTCTTCCACACCAGGCGTGCTTACCAGGACCATGAAAACCCAGCGAGAAAGCGACACCTGCTGCGGCTCTGGTTGAAGGCGCTCGATGGTCGCCCCCTCCCGCCACCGTTCTACGAACGACACGGCACTGTCGACACCGTGGACCGTCCCGGCGGCATCGTCGGCGAGAACACCATCTTAAACGCGCCGCTTGAGCGCAGCTAATCCTCGAAATCTACAACGGCACGACGAGCAAAATATCGATCCGGTGAGATTCGAGGACGACCCGTCGATCTCGAAACAACGGCTTGCCGTCCTCCACGACAATCTCGTCGACGTATTTACCGGCGGCGTAAATCTCCATCGCGCCATCCTGCTTGGTTCGGATCACATTGAAATTGGTGCGTGCTTGAAATCCGCCGTCGTCGCGCGCAGAGATGCGGGGTCGACTTAGAATGTGACAGTGAGTGTGCGGCTCGAAAATATTCGCCGTACGCAGAGCGTTGATGCGATCAAGCATCATACCCCTCCCCTCGCAATACAGAATACCGAGCGGCAGTTTCTGCTCATAGCTTTCACGAGGAATGATCTGATAGACCGCGTCTTCGGTGAAAAAATCCGGCCAGGATTCCAACTCCTCATCGTCGAGGGCATGGGCGCAATCGAGTAGAAAGTCCTCGATCTGCCGGCAGCCATTTTCGGTATTCTTCGCCATAATTTCAGCCAACCCTACTACTCAAAGCCCATGATGCGCCGATACCCGGTCCAGAACCCTCGGATTGCGACTTCCGTCGCGCGAGAGGTTTTCGATGGCTCCACATCGCGTCCACCCATCTCGAGGAAAGCGCTGACGTTTTCGCTTCCCCGGATGCCGCGTTGTACGAACTCGTTGATGCAGCCGTCCTCAAGAGAGACCAGTCCGGCAGCTCCGGTTAAATTACTCTGCCGCAAACGCCGCCGCGTCATTTCTTCGTCGTCGTCTTCATATCCCAAATAGATCCAGAACAATTCCGTCTTATCGACGCCGAGCGGCCGGAAGAATCGAACCGCGAGAGAGTTCAGCGTGTACTGAAAACACAGGCACGGAAAGATCGCCTGAATCGCATGTGTTATGCCGTCGTCATATTCGTCGACAGGATCCAGCAAATGCGGCCCATGGAGTTTTGATTCATACTGCGCCGAATGCACATTGTCGTCCTGGTATTCCTTCGCGTTTCGGACAGTGGACCGTTTGGCGTAGCTATAGTGATGCCATTTGCTGTCCGACATAATGATGCCGCCATCCATATCGAGACGGTTGACGTTAAACGTCGTGTAAAACGTGTGCAGGATCGTCGCGTGATAAGAATCGCGCAGGTTCTCGGCGTAAAGCTTCCAGTTGTTGTGAATGATCTGGCTGTGCATGCCGAGGCGTTTCAACGGTCGCCCGAAATTTCGCCGTATCATCTGAGACATTTCCAGGCCTAAATAATCTTCGACCGATGGGATATCGGCATCGAATGTCCCGAACACGATGCCACAAAACATCTCGATCCTGATCGCCTGCAAGCGATGTTGGGCGACATCGAAATCGTCCGGCATCCCCCCGCCGCCGTTAAGACCTTTGCGGAATGCGATGGATTGCAATTGACCTTTGAGGTCGTAGGACCAGGAATGATAAACACAGGTCAGGTCCTTTGCATGACCGCGGTCCTTCAGACAAACCAGCGCCCCTTTATGTGAGCAACGATTAACGAGGCCGCGCAGCACGCCGTCTTCGTCCCGTGTCACGACAATCGGTGTTTCGCCGATGGTGGCTGACTTATAGTCACCCGCATTTGGGACATCGATATCCAGGCAGAGGTAATGCCATACCGGTCCCCGGAAAATGCGCTCTTGTTCGCGCGCGTGAACATCGGGATCCGAGAACAGTCGGAAGGGAACTCGGGTCACCCCTTCCGCCGGCCAGCTGAAGGACAAGTTTGAGTCGTCTGTTTGGGCCTGAGCCATTGTGCCGTCTCCTTGCTAGGCCTCCAGTGCAAAGAAATCGACTGCAAATTGCAAGGCGGAAGGTGTCCACCTTTCATTTACCCGTGATTACGCCGAATTTCCGCCACTTTAGCCTTCCAAGAGACCGCATGTTAAGGTCGTTTCTCGCTTAAAATTTTTGGTCGATTAGGAGAATTAGTTGTGTCGGAGTCTGGTTTGGCGGAAACAGCGGAAGAAGTTTCCCGCATCGCATTTGGTTTCATGGCGTCAAAGGCGCTGTTCGCCGGGTTGCATATAGACGTATTTACCCAATTGGCCGGTGGGCCGAAAAATTCGGCTGAAATCGCCAAGGAAGCCGAAATCCCAATGAACCGAGTCACGACCCTGATGACAGCTCTCACCAGCATCGGACTAGTCGATCGGGAAGAAGAAGGGGAAATTTATTCCAACTCTCCAGGGGCTGAAGCTTTTCTCGCCAAAGGCGCCAAATACGAGTTCGGCGACTATCTTCGGTATCAAATCGACCAACAAATGTACCCGTTCCTCGGGCAGTTGAACGAAGTACTCGACGGCTCGCTCGACCCCGACGCAGTTGATTCCTATCAACATTGGATGTCCGACCCGGATCAGGCCTCCATCTATTGCGAGGCACAGCACGCCGGCTCACTTGGGCCGGGCCGGACGCTCACCCGACTGGTTGATCTCAGCAAGGCTAAAACCTTGCTCGATGTGGGCGGCGGCACCGGAGCCATGAGCATTCGGCTTCTTGAAGCTTTCCCAAATCTCGATTCAACCATTATCGACTTCCCAAACGTAGCGGAGATCGGTTGGCAATTCATTTCCGGCGCCGGAATGGTCAATCGCATCCGCTATATCCCGTCGAACGCCTTGACGGCCGAATGGCCGAAGGAACAGAACGCCATTTTGATGTCCTACCTGTTCAGTGGTATTCCGGGTTCGGAAGTGCCGCGGCTCGTCGAATACGCGTTCGATTGTCTCGCGGCTGGCGGTAGTTTCATGGTGCATGATTTCATGGTCGAGGACGACCGGACCGGACCGCCGATGGCGGCGCTTTGGCAATTGCAGCATATGGCGTTCACGCCTGATGCGCGTTCAGTGACGCCAGGCTGGCTGCGCACCCGCTTGCATGAAGTCGGTTTCGTCGACATCCGGGAAGACGAAATGATCCCGGGATTGACCCGCCTCATCCACGCCCGCAAGCCGGATTGAGCCATGGCACGGTCAGAATTTAAATTCGCATGGCCTTTTCGCGTGCGCTATTCGGAAGTGGACGGCCAGAAAATCGTCTTCAATGCCCACTACCTGACCTATTACGACACGGCGATTACGGAATATTTTCGCGCCCTGCCGTATGACTATATGGGGCAGGTGGAGCATACGGGACAAGACTTTCACACCGTTCGCACCTTGGTGGAATATCAACAACCGATCGAATTCGACGAGGATATCGAGGTGCATGTCCGTACCTCTCGCCTTGGCCGGTCGTCCTTGACGTTCCTGTTGGAAATTCATCCCGCGGGAAAAGACGATTTGCGGGCGACGGGCGAAGTCGTTTGGGTGAACACGGATCAAGCAACCCATAAGTCGGCGGCTGTTCCGCAGGAACTCGTCGATAAGATGATCGCGCTTGAAGGCGATTTTCTCGAGCGCTAAATCCCGTCGATCCGATAGGCCTTTGCCGCCGCGCCAGCGAACAAATCCAATTTCTCCGCATCCGACGCGCCTGCCGATATGCGCTTAAACGCGTTCCAACAGACCTGAAGGCTGCACCACCGCTTCTGAACCGGGAAATTCGATTCGTACATCGCGCGTGACGGGCCGAACGCCTCGATGCATGTCTCGATCCAAGGTTTCCAAGCGGCGGCCACTTCCTCCGAGCCCGGCGGCACGTCGCGGTCACCTTCGAAATCCGGCATCCGGATTGGCAGCGCGCCCAGTTTAACGAAAACGTTCTCACGCTCGCCAACTTTACTAATGCGCGTCCGCCAATCCTCAAAGACTTCGTCTTTCCGGCCCCGATAAGGACCGCCGAGAATCGGGCTGCCGACATGATTGAGCACGATGGTGAGGTCGGGGAATGCATCCGCCAAGGCTGAGACCTCATCCAATTGCGGATGATAAAGCCAGCTGTCGAGGGACAGGCCCCGGCGCGCCAACACCCCCGCCGCTTCCCGAGATTTTGCGCTCACGAGCATACCCGCATCAGGCGCCACATTGCGGATACGCTCATCTGCATCCCACCCGGTCGAATAGCGCACGCCGCGAAACCGCCCGCCGGACGCTTCAATATGCCGATCCAATAATGGCTCGATCGCCACGCCAAGCGTCATATCGACATTTCCGAACATGACCGCGCAGGCCCGCGTCGGTCCAAACGCACCGCTGGCGCTCATCGCTGCCTGACCGGTGACGAATTCCGTCTCCCCAAGGGACCGCTCCGCCTCTGGCCCGCCCTCGCGATACATCGAATGACATTCCGCAAAAACCGTCGCGACGACGTTGTGGCCGCAATCAAGGTCGGCCGCCAGTTCCGGGATCAAATAGCTGTACCCATTGCGCAGCCAAAGGTGATGATGCGGATCGACAATGGGAAGGTCCGGCTCCAGAGCGTCTTCCGCGGTCTTGGAAAGCCAAGCGTCGTCCGGCGATGTTTGTCCTGTATTGGCTGCCATCTATATTTCCTCTCGATTCCGACTTTGCCTCTGTTGAATTAGGCTAAGTCTATACAGGGTTTTAACCAGAAGCAGTCGGCGCATACCGCGTGTTGCTTTATCGGTGCCGTTTTCGCAATATGATTTTTCAGGACTTCGCCACAGGGCAACGTTATCGGCTCGAACAGAGCTCCTTGTTGTTGCCTATGAGCATCCATAGACAAAATCTCCGGTTCTTAAATTTATCCGCGATAACGCGCAGCACCGAACCGCAGCATCAAGCCTTCACCCTATCCGGACTTTCGATAAGCTCATAATGGCATCACCTATTTCCAGCATGCTAAACTACTGACATGTCTCATATAGCAATCATAACCGGTGGCAGTCGCGGCATCGGTGCCGCCACCGCGCGTTTGGCGGCGGAAGCCGGCTACGACGTATGCATCAATTATGCGAGTGACGCGGAAGCGGCGCGGCAAGTCGTCGTCGAGTGTGAAACAAATGGCGGGCGGGCCATCGTCGTGCAAGCGGATGTTGCCGACAGCGCGGATGTCGCGCGGCTATTTCGCGAATGCGACGAGAAGCTGGGGTCGGTCTCGCTCCTCGTCAACAATGCCGGGATCATCGGCCAGGCGACGACGGTCGCGGACCTCACGGACGATATCCTTGCGCGTACCTTCGCGGTCAATGTCTATGGTTCGATCTTTTGCGCGCGGGAGGCGATCAAACGAATGGCGCGATCGGCAGGCGGTACGGGCGGTGTCATCGTAAATGTCTCCTCGGTGGCAGCGCGCCTCGGCAGCCCCGGCGAATACGTGCATTACGCCGCCAGCAAAGCCGCGATAGAGACCTTTACCATCGGACTGGCCAAGGAAGTCGGCCCCGACGGCATCCGCGTGAATGCGCTGCAAGTCGGCACCACCGATACAGAGATACACGCGGCGGCGGGCAATCCGGGCCGCCCCGCCATGGTCGCCGCAAACGCACCGCTGCGCCGGGTCGCGACGCCCGAAGATATCGCGGCCGGCATTATGTGGCTCGCGTCGGCACCGGCGGATTATGTCAGCGGCGCTATTTTGCCCGTCAGTGGAGGTCTCTGATGGCCATCGCTCCCGAAACCTACGACGCCGTGGTCTGCGGCGCTGGTATCGCCGGTATCGCCGCCGCCTATGCGCTTGCGAATTCTGGCTTGAAGCGCGTGCTGATCATCGACCCCGGCGCGCCGCTTTCACTGACCAGCGATAAATCGACAGAGTGTTACCGAAATTGGTGGCCCGGGCCCGGCGACGCCATGGTAGCATTGATGAACCGCAGCATCACTTTAATGGAAGGCCATGCTCGGGACAGCGCCAACCGGTTCCTGATGAGCCGTCGCGGATACCTGTTCGCCACCGCGCGCCCGGAGATGGTGGAGACCTTCGAGGCGCAAGCACTGGAGGCCGAAAGCTTGGGAGCCGGAGCGCTACGGCGCATCGGCAATGGGTGCGGGTACCAACCCGCCGCGAGCGAAGGATTCGACAGTACGTTGGACGGTGCCGACCTGATTACCGAGCGCGCCTTGATCGATGAACATTTCCCCTACCTCAATTCGGAAACCGTCGCCGTGCTGCATGCCCGGCGCTGCGGAGCGCTCAGCGCCCAGCAAATGGGTATGTACCTTTTGGAAGAAGCCCGCGCGAGGGGTGTCGAATTTCTGACCGCGGCGTTTTCCGGCGTCGAGACATCCGGTGGACGGGTCAGCGGTGTGCGGATTGACGTCGATGGGACAGAGCAAACCATTCGCAGCGACACCGTCGTGCTCTCCACCGGTCCATATCTCAAATCGAGCGCCGCACTGCTTGGATTAGATCTGCCTATCGTGGTCGAAAAACACATCAAGATCAGTCTAGCTGACCCCAAGGGTGCGGTTCCCCGCACGGCTCCACTGATCATCTGGACCGACCCCACAGACTTGCCCTGGTCGTCGGAAGAACGGACGGCTTTGATGGAATCGGAAGAAACCCGCCACTTGGCTGAAACGTTTCCCGCCGGCGTCCACGGCCGTCCGGTTGGAGCCGGAGACCAAGTGTTGATGTATTGGACCTATGACTGTGAAAGCAGTAGCACGCCGGTCTACCCCATGGAATGGGATCCGTTCCTGCCGGAAATTACGCTGCGCGGCATGGCCGTGCTGGTGCCAGGATTGCAGCAATATTTGGATCCCATGCCGAAACCCTATGTCGATGGCGGTTATTATACGAAAACGCCGGAGAACCGCCCGCTGATCGGCCCATTGGACGTACCGGGTGCCTATGTCTGCTCGGCATTTTCGGGGTTTGGCATCATGGCGTCCTGTGCGTCGGGCGAATTGCTGGCGCAGCATGTAACCGGCAGCGATCTGCCCTCCTATGCGTCGGCCTTCGACCCCGCCCGCTACAAGGACCGGGCCTATCTGGTGATGGTGGAAAATTGGGACGCAAGCGGCCAGCTTTGATGGACTCTCGACCGCCACTGCCGATATAAAGAAGCAAAGAATAAAGGGAGTACGATGCGATGGCGGAGTTCACAAAGACCTCCATCGACGATTGGCGCCAACAGGCCGACAAGGAGCTGAAGACCCGCTCCGCCGATGATCTCGTTGTCGAGACGCCGGAAGGCATCGCGGTCAAGCCGCTCTACACGGCAGAAGACCTCGAAGGCATCGAGCATCTCGGCACCATGCCGGGCGCCGCTCCCTATGTGCGCGGCCCGCGCGCCACGATGTATACGGGTCGCCCTTGGACGGTGCGTCAATATTCCGGCTTCTCGACGGCGGAAGCATCCAACGCCTTTTACCGCAAGAACCTGGAAGCGGGCCAGATGGGTCTCTCCATCGCCTTCGATCTTGCCACGCATCGCGGCTACGATTCCGATCATGAGCGAGTCGTCGGCGATGTCGGCAAGGCGGGTGTCGCTATCGATTCCATTGAGGATATGAAAATCCTGTTCGACGGCATCCCGCTTGATAAGATGTCGGTCTCCATGACCATGAACGGCGCGGTGCTGCCAGTCCTCGCGATGTATATCGTCGCCGGCGAGGAACAGGGCGTCGCTCACAAGGACCTCTCCGGCACCATTCAGAACGACATCCTGAAAGAGTTCATGGTCCGCAATACATATATTTACCCGCCGGAACCCTCGATGCGGATCGTCGCCGATATTATCGAGTACACGGCCAAGGAAATGCCGCGTTTCAATTCGATCTCGATTTCGGGATATCACATGCAGGAGGCGGGTGCCACCAGCGTGCAGGAACTCGCCTATACCTTGGCGGACGGCGTCGAATACGTCCGCACCGCCATCTCCAAGGGTCTCGAGGTGGATGCTTTTGCACCTCGTCTGTCATTCTTCTTCTGCCTCGGCATGGACTTTTTCATGGAAGTGGCGAAGCTCCGCGCCGCGCGGTTCCTTTGGGCGAAGCTCATGGAAGATAAATTCCAGCCGAAGGACCCGCGTTCTTCGGCGTTGCGCACTCACTGTCAGACCTCGGGCGTCTCGTTAACCGAACAGGATCCCTATAACAATATCGTCCGCACGACTATCGAAGCTCTGGCCGGGGTACTCGGTGGCACGCAATCCCTGCACACTAATTCCTTCGACGAGGCCTTGGCCTTGCCAAGCGAACTTTCGATGCGGATTGCCCGCAACACGCAATTGATCCTCAATCACGAGGCCGGGATGACACGGACCGTCGATCCGATGGCGGGCAGCTATTATGTGGAAAGCCTGACCGCGAGCCTAATTACCGAGGCTGAAAAACTGATCGAAGAAGTCGAGGAGTTGGGTGGCATGACCAAGGCAGTCGATGCAGGTCTGCCAAAACTGCGTATCGAGGAAAGTGCTGCGCGCCGTCAATCGCGGATCGATCGCGGGGAAGAAATCGTCGTCGGTGTCAATCGCTTCCAATCCGAGATAAAAGACGAGGTCGATATCCTCGACATCGACAATACCGCCGTTCGCGAATCACAGGTCGCTCGTTTGAAGAGCGTACGGGGTCAGCGGGACGAAGCAGCTTGCACGGCAGCACTCAAAACGCTGTCCGCGGGCGCCGAAGATCCGGGCGCTAATCTGTTGGAACTCGCCGTCAACGCGGCACGTGCTCGCGCCACCGTCGGCGAGATCTCCGATGCACTCGAAGATAAGTTCACCCGGCACAAGGCCGTCATTCGTTCCATCACCGGGGTCTACGGCTCCGCCTTCGACGGTGACGAGGGCTACGCTAAAATCGCGGCCGAGATCGACCGTTTTGCAGCGGACGAGGGACGGCGCCCACGTATGTTGGTGGTCAAGCTCGGCCAGGACGGACACGACCGGGGTGCCAAGATCATCGCCACAGCCTTCGCCGATATCGGATTCGACGTGGATGTGGGCCCGCTGTTCCAAACGCCGAAAGAGGCGGCCCGCCAAGCGATCGAGAACGACGTGCATGTGGTTGGTATCTCCTCTCAAGCGGCCGGCCACAAAACATTGGTCCCATCTCTCATCGACTCATTGCGCGACCAAGGGGCGGACGACGTCATCGTGGTGTGCGGTGGTGTCATTCCACCGAAAGATTACGACATGTTGAAGCAAGCGGGCGTTTCCGCGATCTACGGTCCGGGCACCAATATCCCGGCTGCCGCGGCCGAGATCATTGGTTTGGTGCGTCATCACGGACTAGAGGCAGCGGAGTAAAGTTTTATTTGGTTTTATTTAGTATTCACTTCAAGATCTAAGTTTATGTTACAAAATTCTATTTATTGACTATTATTCGCTACTCATGGAATATTATTCTATTATTTAACGTCATTAATTTTGAGAGTATTGGCCATGTCTGCCAATGTGACGGAGTTGCCTCGCGCCGGTCGCCATTCGGAAGGGCCAGATCTGGCGGAAATCAAAGCATCCCAGGCGCGCGCCAAGCGCCGGTCGCAAAAGGTAACGGCTGCCGGAATATCGGTCACCGTCTTTTGGTCGTTTTTGTGCCTGACTTATATCCACACCACGCTCGGATGGAGTTTCGGTTCGCAAATGTTGGCGCACGAACTCGGCGCCATGGTGGCGGGAATGGCGGCGCCCCTCGCCTTTCTGTGGCTCGGCATGGCGTATTTCCGACGCGGTTACGATGTACGCGAGCATACGGAAGCGCTGCGGCGGCAATTGGATATGCTCACATATCCCGCCGAAGAAGCGGAAGCCCGCATTGGCCAAGTATCGGAAGCCTTGCGCAAACAAGCGGAAGAACTGTCCCGCGCGAGCGATAAGGCGACCATCGATATCGGACAATTATCGGGCGCGCTACGGGAACAAACCGAAGCGCTTTCCGAAGTTTCCGAGAAAGCAGCAGGCGAAGCAACGTCGTTGAAAGATGCCATTAGCGGCCAGACCAAGGCGTTGACCGACCTCGCGGACCGCTTTGCTGATCAATCCCGCAATATGGAGAACTCGGTCGAGCGCCAAACCGAAGAGCTCAATAAGGCAACGATCAATGCGGTCGAACAGTCAGATGAAATCCGCGCGTCCTTGCGGATGCAAGCCTCCGAATTGATCGATGCGTCGGACCGGGCCTCCAACCGCGCTAAGGAAATGGGAACGCTGTTCCGTGAATATACCGACGATCTCAGCGAGGCCTCGGATTCCGCGCTGGAGCGCACCAAACTCGTGCGCGAACGGTTGGACAAGGGGACAAGCGATCTGAAAACAGCTTCTGACCGTGCCAGCGAAAAGGCGACGGAAATCAGCTCCGGAATGCAGGAACTGCTCACCAGTATCAGCGGGCGCTTGAAGCAAGCATTCGATGGCCACGGCCATACCTTGCACGTCGTCACCGAACGGTCTGGTGAGCGCATCGACGAGATGGTCGAGACATTAGGCCGCCAAACAGGAAATCTCTCGACGTCGTTGCGCGAGATGTTCGATCGACAATCAACTGAGTTTGGTCGGCTGATGGATTCGACCCAAGCACGGGTAGACGACGTCGGTGAGACCATGGAACGCCAATCGCTCGAGATCACGGAACGATTCGAGCGTCATTTGGTCAAACAATCTTCGGCGCTATCGACGTCGGTTGAGATCACGGCCGAGCGGATCGAAGAAATTACCGCCGCCATGCGCCTGCAAGCGCAGGAACTGAACCACACGACGCAGATGAGCGAAGGCCACAGCCAACGCATCCGCAGCACCCTGGAGGCGCAAGCCAATCTCCTGAAGGACATGTCCGACCATGTCGCCAAACAGGCACGCTCGGTCGAATCTTCGCTGGAACAGCATTCGGATGTGATGACCCGCACCGCGGACAACGCCACTAATCAAATCGGCTCGCTTCGCGACGCGTTGGAATTAAAGGCCTTGGAATTGGCACGGGCTACCGACCTGGCGGCGTCCCGCGCCGAGGCCATTCGCGAAGCCCTGCGCCGTCAAGCGGAAGAATTGCAACTCGCCTCCGAAATGGCGGACGGCCAAGCCGGCAAAATTGAAACAATGCTAGCGTCACGCACCGAAGCATTGGGCGCCGCCGTAAAAGGTGGTGTCGAGACGATGAGCGATGCCTTCGACCCAGCTATCGCACAAGCCCGCAGTATCGGCGAATCCATGCGGTTACAAGCACAGTCCCTGCAAGAATCAGCAGATTGGTCTACCGCGCAAGCCAAGACCATCGGCGAGCTACTGCACAAACAAAGTCAGGAATTGCGCACCGCGTCGGATTATGCAGCCACGCAAGTCAGCGGTATCCGCAACATCATTCAGGATCAGACCACTGAATTGAAGGACGTTGCAACGCAGGCTTCCGGCGAAGCCAACAACATTCGCGAATCCTTACGCGCTGACAGTCAGGAACTCCGGCAATTGGCGGACCACCTCGCCGAACAGTCAAAAGGCATTCGCACAGCCGTGGCGGAACAAACATCTAGCCTTGGCCAAGCCACCAAGGACGCACGCGGACAAACCGACAAAATCAGCGAGACGCTGAAGGCGCAAATCGCCTCCCTCGAGCAAGCCGCCGAAGCAGTGCGTGAGCGGATCATCGGCGCCGGCAGTGGATTCAATACCGAGATCGACGGGCTAAAGGATGGTATCTCCATGGCGCTCGGTATGCTTGACGACGTCGGCGACCGCTTTACCCAGCAAACCGAGCGCTTCACAACCGCGTCGATCCAGGTTGGCATGCAAGTCAACGACAACCGGGAAGCGCTCAGCTTGGAATCGGAGGAGCTCTCGCGCGCAGCCTCGGATGCGGCGGATCGTATTCGCCTCATTGGCGACGCTTTCGCGCAACAATCGGCGGATCTGAACGGCTCGACCGAATTGCTGTCGTCGCGATTGAAAGCCTTGAACGCCGCTTTCCGCGAGCAAACCGAAGGATTGGCGGAAACCTCCGATCAAACCAACCGGCAGGTCAAGGAAGCTTTGGATTCCCTAGCGAAGCAAACCACGGTCTTTAGCGAAGCCGCGAAGGAAGCCAAAACCAACGCCGATAACGCAACACAATCCTTCACGAAAAACACCGGCAATCTTCTGACAGCCCTCGAATCCTCAGTCTCCAAGACTTTGGACGCGGGAGAGATTTTCGACGATCAGGCGACCAAGTTGATGAAAGCCTCGGCAGCGGCGGCGGAACAAGCTCGCAGCTTGCAGGAGGAAGACCTGACCCTGCGCCGCGACCTATTTTTGAAGACCGCGCGCTTCATTGTCGAGGATTTGAACTCCCTTTCCATCGACCTTACCCGCCTACTCGACGCTGAAGTACCCGATGCGGATTGGAAGCGCTACACAAACGGCGACCGCACTATCTTCACGCGCAATCTGTTGAAGGGTAAACAAGCGGCCATAGTCGGGCGGATCACCGAGAAGCTAAAGAGCGACGACGAGATGCGGCAGTATGTGACCCACTTCGTCGACGAATTTGACCGCCTGGTGCGGGAATCAGAAGCCGTCGATCCCGAGAACCTACTCCATTCGACGTTCATGACGGCAGATGTTGGTCGGCTCTTTTTACTCCTAAACCGCGCGCTCGGGCGCGACGGATTGCAGGAATAAAAAACACAACCGCTTTTCACCACGCCATTCGACCGTAAATGACTGAGTGAGGCATTCGCCTCGCTCATTGTCATTTCCAACGGGACCCACCCATGGTCGATCCTATACGCCTTGAATTAATTAAGAACGCGCTCGTCATGGTCTCTGACAACATGATGGTGTCGGTACTGCGCACATCGCGTTCAACCCTGGTTAAATCGAACATGGATTTCTCCGCATCCATCCTCGATGCGGATGGCGATATGGTGGCACAAGGGTTAGCGCTGCCGGGGCACCTAGGTGCCACTATGCCGGCCCTACGCGGCTGTCTCGATTATTTCGGTGATGACATCCAGCCGGGCGACATTCTCGCCAGTAACGACCCCTACGCTGGGGCCAGTCATCTCAACGACATTTTCATGTTCCGCCCCGTCTACAAGGATGGTGAACGTATCTGCATTCTAGGCCTTATTCTACACCACACCGATCTTGGCGGTCGGGTCGCGGGCGGGCAGGCGGCAGATAGCGACGAGATTTATCAAGAGGGCCTTCGCATTCCGCCGAGCAAAATCTATGTCGCGGACAAACCGAACGACACGTTGATGCGCGTGATAGAACACAACACGAGAGTGCCCAACACCGTGATGGGGGACGTTCGGGCGCAACTCGCCGCGCTGATCTCCGGCGAAGCGGAAATATTGAAACTGGCAGAGACTTACAGCACCGACGAGTTGAAGACTTATATGCGCGCGTTGATCGACTATACCGAACGCTTGGTGCGGAACAGCATACGCGCGTTGCCCGATGGCGAAGCTGAATTCACCGAATTCAACGACGATGACGGTGTCGGTGGAGGCCCCGTGGAAATCAAACTGAAGCTCACTGTAAAAGACGATGAGATCATCGCCGATTACACCGGCACGTCGCCACAAAAGGGCGGTGCCTTGCACCCGAATTACTGGTTCACCGCGTCGCTGACTTATGCGGGGCTGCGCGCCGTACTGCCGGCGGAGACGCCGAATAATGTCGGGTTTTATCGCCCGATCACGGTCATCGCGCCGAAAGGCTGTTGGGTGAACCCGCAATTCCCCGCCGCCGTCGGCGCCCGCGGCCAAGGTGGCTACCGGGTCCGCACGGTGGTGACCGGGGCGTTGGCAAAGCTGTATCCGGGAAAGATGCCGGCTTGCCCCGGTGGTAACGAACTGGGACTTTCCGTCACCGGTATCGACGCGGACCGAAAGCGCTTCCTGCATGTGGAATTTCATAATGTGACCGGCCGTGGTGGTGGGCCCGATCAAGATGGCCAGGATGCGGGGCCCTATTGGCTCGGCAATATGGCGAATACCTCGGTCGAAATTATCGAGGCGGAGAATCCGCTCCTGATCGACGAGTACGGGTTTCTACCGGACACTGGTGGCCCCGGGAAATACCGAGGAGCGCTTGGTATGGTGCGCCAATACCGGCTGACGGCAGACGAAGCCATCGTCCAGCAACGCGCCGACCGTCATGTCTTTCCGTGTTGGGGAATTTTCGACGGTAAACCCGGCGCACTGTCAAAATCCTATTTTGTACGTGACGGCAAGCGCGAGGAAGCACCCTCGAAATTCGTGCAAACGATGCGCCAGGGCGAGACCTTCCGCGCGGAGATGGCGGGCTCTGGCGGCTACGGCGAACCGTTCGAGCGCGACCCGCACGCGGTCGCCGAAGATGTGAGACAAGAAAAACTCTCTGTCGATCATGCAAAGGTCGAATACGGCGTTATCGTTGATTCCAACGCGGTGTTGGATATCGCTGCAACCAGCGCGCTGCGACAAAACAAGGGAGGGCCCGCGGAATGAGCGGCTTTAGACTTGGCGTCGATATCGGCGGCACCTTCACCGACATTGTGTTACTCGACGAAAGCGGCGCGCTTCACAACAAGAAGATTCTCTCGACGCCGGACGACTACAGCCGGGCCATCGAGGAGGGTGTGCGAGAGCTCCTGAATACAACTGGCGTGAACGCGTCGGATATCGTCGAACTGGCACATGGCACCACGGTCGCCACCAATGCCATCATCGAACGCAAAGGCGTCAACGTCGCCTTGATCACCACGGAAGGCTTTCGCGATGTCTTGGAGATCGCGCGATTCCGAGCACCTCGACTCTACGATGTGAGCTTTCGAAAACCGGACCCCTTGGTTGAGCGTCGCCTGCGGTTCACGGTGCCGGAGCGGATCACCGCCACAGGCGCGATCGACCGACCGTTGGACGTCGATGCCCTGGAAGCGGTCGCCGAGCGCTGCCTCGCGGAAAAAGTCGACGCCTTGGCCGTCTGTTTCATCAATGCCTATGTAAATCCCGAACATGAAGAACAGGCCGCGAAGATACTGCGGGACCGTTTGCCCGGCGTCTCGGTCACGCTGTCGAGTGAGCTGGTACCGCAAATTCAAGAATACGAGCGCACTAGTACCGCGGTGGTAAACGCCTATATCCGCCCTGTGATTGAACGCTATACCGAACGCCTGGAAGCGCGCTTACAGGATATCGGAATTGGCGTACCGTTGAACATCATGCAGTCAAACGGAGGGGTGCTTCCGGCGCGAGTGGCGGCGGAAAAACCCATCTTCGTGATCGAGTCTGGACCCGCCGCCGGAGTTGTCGGCGCCCAGCGGCTGGGGCAAAAACTAGGCTACGACGACTGTATCGTTTTCGACATGGGTGGCACGACCGCGAAGGCTACCATCATCGCTGACGGTGAATTCTCCATGGCACCCGAAACCGAAGTCGGCGGTGATGCAGCACTCGGCCACCGCATGACCCAGGGTTCCGGATATCTGGTGCAAGCCCCCACCATCGACATTGCCGAAGTTGGCGCCGGCGGCGGCAGCATCGCCTGGATCGATTCCGGTGGCGGCATCCAAGTCGGGCCGCAGAGCGCCGGGGCAATGCCAGGGCCGGTGTGCTACGACCAAGGTGGCACGGAGCCGACGGTAACAGATGCGAATTTACATCTTGGGTATATCAATCCGGGCGCACTGGTCGGCGGCGAACTTACGCTGAACCGAGAGAAATCTGAGGCGACGTTAAGCGATATCGCCAAGCGCCTTGGGCAAGAAATTACTGATACTGCGTACGGCATTCATCTGATCGCCAATGCTCGAATGATGCGCGCGCTGAGCGCCGTCTCGTCGGAACGTGGCCTCAACCCGGCTGGATTTCCCTTGATGGCGTTCGGCGGTAATGGCGGCGTACATGTCTGTAACCTGGCCGAGGCCTTGCGTTGCCGACATGTCCTGGTGCCACCCGCCGCTGGATTGTTCAGCGCCCTCGGCCTGCTTTTCGCGGATATCGAGCACCAATGCATCCGCGCCTTCTATCAACCGTTCGACGCGATCGATCTGGAGCACTGCAACACAGTGCTGGCGGGGTTGTGGGACGAGGCCGATGGATTGATCGCCGCGGACGGCTATGAGTCCGATTCCCGGAACGTGAGGTGTTTTGCCGATTTGCGCTATGTCGGCCAGAACACCGCGCTGACCCTGCCGATCCCAAATCCGCCCTTGAACGCCGCTAAACTCGCTGAGATCGAAGAAACCTTCGCGCAAGCCCACGAAGCCACCTTCGGTTATCGCTCGGACGAAGAAAGCGTACAGTTCGTTACCATCAAGGCCGTCGGCCGTGGCTTGTCCGCAACACCGCGCGTGCCCGACAAAGTGACCGTGCCGGAGGGCTTGGCGAAATCCGGGCATCGGGATGCCTATTACGGTGAGGAGCATGGTTGGGTCGCCACCCCGATCATCGCTCGAAACGACCTTGGCCGCGAGCCGCGTCCTGGACCTCTCATCATCGAGGAATATGACAGCACCACAGTGGTCCGACCGGGCTGGACCGCCGCACTCGACGATTGGAATAACATCGTCCTGATCAGGCCCGATGCCTGAGAGCGACATTCGATTCCGGCGCGCTGCACCCGCTGACTTGCCCGCCATCGTCGATCTGTTGGCGGACGACGACATCGGCGCGACCCGGGAAGTACCGGGAACTCCACTCGACGGGCGATATCTCTCCGCCTTCGCGGCAATCGACAAAGACTCGAACCAACTCCTCGTCGTAGCCGAACAGGAGAGCGATATCGTCGGCTGCCTGCAACTCACCTTCATACCGGGCCTATCGCGCACCGGCATGTGGCGCGGCCAAATCGAAAGCGTCCGTTCGGCTAGGTCGGTTCGGGGCGAAGGTCTCGGACGGGAAATGTTCGAGTGGGCCATCGAAGAGTGTCGCGATCGAGGCTGCGGACTGGTGCAACTCACCACCGATAAGGGACGACCCGACGCCATGCGGTTTTACGAAGCACTCGGCTTCGGGGCGAGCCATGAAGGCATGAAGCTTAAACTGTAAGCATCGGCTCAGCAGAGTGGCGGCAATTCCAGAAGCCCCCATCCCGTGTAGCGGTCACGCCCGGGCTTGCCTCGATCCTTTGTATGCTTGCGGAGATACGCGCGAATTTCATCCACCGTCTTTAGATCTAGCTTCCGCTGTGCGGCCGCGACATAGGCAGTCACCACCGGGGCCGCGAAGGATGTACCTGACATGGCCTTACCGCCGCCCGGCACCGCAGTCCAAATGCCGACACCAGGGGCAGCAAAATCAATGTAATCACCGGCCGTCGCAAAACGCGCGCTGCGCTCCGTGCGGTCCACGGCGGTCACGGCGATGACCGGTCCATAGGCTCCCAGAAAACTTTTCTTCTTCGAGAACGGCCCTCGATTGCCGGAGGACGCGATCAAGATCATCCCGGCGGCACTCGCATGCTCGACGTATTTCTCGATCAACTTATTGCGGCCGCCACCGATACTGAAATTCACCACGGGTACTTTCTGATGGATCATCCAATCGATGGCCCGCACGATGCTTTTGGCGCTACCGACGGCTTTTCCCTTTTTGTTGCGATGAAACACGTTGGCATGAACTATTTCTGCGCCCGGCAATAACCCGTGCCAGCCCGATTGGCTCGCGATGATGGCGGTGACAGCGGTACCGTTACTGGTGCGCGCCAATTTTTGACCCTTTAAATGAAACGATCGATGAGTGATCTTCATACCTTTGAAAGCAGGGTGTTTGCTGTCTATCAAATTATCAACGACGCCAATTCGTAAGCCCGCCCCGCAAGCCTTACCCGCTTTTTGCCATTTTGCCGCGGCACGCGGGGTATAACTTTTATCGGCCTTAGCTGCGTGATGTTCGAAATGGTGATGGGCGTCCACGACCACGTCGCCAAACTTCTTTTCGTGCTTATCGCGGGCATGAAACGGATGCGCGCCATCTTTAATTCGGAGGTGATACAACTGACCGCCGATCCCCGGTAGATGGGTCACGTCGATGACCTCAAGACCGAGATTGGGTAGATGGCGCAAGTAATCCGCAGGTGGGTCGAGGACCAGAAGTTCCTCTTCATCATGCGGGTGATGTTCCTCCCCTCACTTGGGGGGAAGGGGGCTGCACGCCGCGTTCAAGGCGAATAGAAATCCAACCGCTAAAATCTTAAAAAGACGCATATCCAAGGTCCTCCCGAATTTGGTCAAAACTTGCCGTATCGCCGAGCCACTGCCAAGTTAATCATCGTGAGCAAGGCAGATCATCCGGGAAGGAACCGATCAATGAGCGCACTGGTCGAAGAACAATCGATGCGGATCACGAAGATTAAGGCGCATATCGGTGCCGAGGTCACTGGTGTCGACTTGCGCTACCCTCTGGATGGCGCCACCCGTCAGCAGATTTATGACGCCTTGGTGGAAAACGTCGCCGTGGTCATTCGCGACCAACACCTAACGGCGACGGAGTATCGCGTGGCCATGGAACAGTTCGGCGAATTGATGGAAGATCAGAACCGGCTCTATCTGGCGGAGGGCGAGCCCTTGGTCAGCGTCTTGTCGAACCGCTTGAAAGCCAGCGACGGGCAACCGGCAAAGACCGGTGCCAACGCTACCTGGCACACCGATCATACCAATCAGGAACGGCCTCCAAAGTTCACCTGTCTTTACGGTGTCGAGCTACCGGATAGCGGCGGCGGCACCTCGGTCTGCAACACGCGGGCGGCCTACGAAGCGCTACCAACAGAGAAACGCACGCAACTAGACGGAATGAAAACAGAGAACACGCTGATCAGTAGCGCCCGTTTCAACATCGCCAATCCCGATATTCTGGCAGCACAGAAAGCGTCCACCAATCCGCCGATGGTCCATCCACTGGTTCGCACGCATCCAGATACCGGCACCAAGGCAATCTGGTTTCATAAAAGCAAAACCGAGACGGTTACCGGACTGAACGCACCCGATACGCAAGATTTCTTGGAGGAATTGCTGGAGACGGCAATTCGGCCCGAGTTCGAATATCTGCACGAATGGAAGCTTGGAGATATGTTGATGATCGACAACCGCGCCGCCATGCACAAAGCCGGACATGACTACGACCACAACCAACATCGCCACCTCTACCGCATTCTCGTGCGCGGCGACCGGCCGGTCTGATCGATGGCCATACCCAATCTGAAACGGATGCTCGCATCGCGGAAATTGAAGCTCGGCCATTCCGTGTTCGAATTCAACTCACCCGGCCTCGGTCAAATCATCGCTGCCGCGGGGATCGATTTCATCTTCATGGATATGGAGCATTCCGGTTTCGGCATCGGCGATGTCAAACGCGCCATTACCGGGTTCCGGGCCGGCAACCTGCCCGTCATGGTGCGCCCACCCTCTAACGCCTATCATCATATCGCGCGGGTCCTAGATGTGGGGGCAGACGGGCTGGTGATGCCGATGGTCGGCTCCGCCGAAGAGGCAGAACATATCGTCTCTAGCATGAAGTATCCGCCGCTGGGGAAGCGTGGTGTCGCATTGAACATCGCACATGACAGATATATCCCTGGCGATACGTCGAAAGGCTTGGCGGCGGCGAACAACCGAACCGCCTTCGCCGCATTGATCGAGACACAAGACGGATTGCGCAACGTCGACGCCATCGCCGCTACGAAGGGCCTCGATTGCCTTTGGATCGGACATTTCGATCTTAGTTGCTCGCTCGGCATTCCCGGCGAATTCGATCACCCGGAATTCAAAAAAGCGTCCGCGAAAGTCAAACGAGCGGCGCGCAAGCACAACAAGGCGTTCGGCCGATTGGCCGGAACACCCGAGGAGACCATCGCCTTACACAAGCAAGGCTACGACTTGCTGTGCTACTCCGGCGACCTCTGGATCTATCAGCAGGCATTGATCGCCGGAGTCGCGGAAATTCGAGCCAAGTGTAAGACCTAACTCCCCTTCCAATTCGGCGCCCGCTTCTCGGCAAAGGCGCGGGGGCCTTCCAGCGCGTCGTCTGACAACCGCCGCCGACGCTCGCCGTCATTCAAGGTGTAATAGGCTTGGGCCAAAGGATGGTCCAAGCCCTTCATTGTCGCTTCCTTGGTGGCTCGGACCGCGAGTGGCGCACAGCGCAGGATATCGGCGACCCAACCGTCGACCGTCTCATCCAACTTCTCAAGCGGCACCACTTCGTTCACCAATCCCAATTCGTATGCGCGCTGCGCCGACATGTGCCGTCCCGTTAGCATATATCCCATTGCGACCTTAAGGCCGATCTGGCGCGGCAGACGGTGGACACCGGCGGAGCCAGCGATCAAACCCCGGCGCGGCTCCGGCAGGCCGAACTCTGCGTGATCGGCGGCGATGATGATATCGCAGGCCAAGGCCTGCTCGAGTCCACCGCCCAAGGCAAAGCCGTTGACCCGGGCGATAATCGGTTTCGGGAAATGCCAACGTTCGATCAGGCTTTTCGACTCTCCCGCCAGCCGCTCCCAGTAGGTACGCTGGGCGTCGTCGGCCTCACGCTCGCGGGCGCGGTGTTTCAAATCAGCTCCGGCGCAGAAGGCCCGCTCACCCGCACCGGTGACGACCGCGACCCAGATATCGTCGTTCCGCTCAACCTCGTCAAAATGATGCGAAAGTTCCCAACGCAGTTCCGGATTCAGCGAATTCATGGCTTCGGGCCGGTTCAACGTGATCCGCGCCACATGCCCATCGACCTCGAATTTGGATAAATTTTGTGTGTCGCCGCTCATGTGATGCCTCCTAAAATCAGTTGAGAAATATCGAGTCTCAACCTAATGCGGCACGGCGCGGCGAACAGTCAGTCGCGGCCGTCGACCCAAGCGGACATCAATTGGCGCGCCATCGAATCCGCCGGCGGCAGACGGAATTCAGTCTTCTCGATATTGCGGATTTCATCCTTGGTGAACCAACGGGTCTCGATGATCTCCGTCATATCCGGCGTCGAGACACCTTCGGGACAATCGGCAAAATATCCCAGCATCAAACTGGATGGGAACGGCCAAGGTTGCGAGGCGAAATATTTTACCGTTGTCGTCTTCACACCCGCTTCTTCCTCAACTTCGCGCGCAACCGCTTCTTCCAATGTCTCGCCGATTTCGACAAACCCAGCGAAGCAGGAGAACCATTTCGCAGGCCGACGGCTATTGTGACCCAACAGGCATTCGTCTCCGCGCCGCACCAACATGATCACCGCCGGATCTACACGGGGATATTGCGAGGCCTCACAGCTGGAGCACTGGCGGCGATGCCCACCGTCACGCAACTCGCTCGGCGCACCACAACGTGGACAAAATCCATGCGTCTCGTGCCAGGCAAAAATGCCGCGCCCGAAAGCCAACATGGCGCCGTCCGATTGACCCATGGCGGATCCCACATCGCGCAAATTACGGAAATGGCCGCGCTCGGTCAGTTCCGGGACGCCGACCGGCTCGTCATAGCGCGACACATCGACCGCGAAATAGGCGCGCTCATCTGATTTACCCAAAAACACCAAGTCGGGACCATCGTCCAAAAGGCTCCCCGCTTCGGCGATCGTCAATCCGCCCGCTTGCGGTGAATTGGCGGATTCGTCGATCAAGTTCTGACCGCGCCATACCGGCAGCAGGACGGTTTCGGGATTTGCCAATTGTGCAGCGACAAAATCCGCATCGGACCGCTTTTCTGACATCCTGTCGATTTGAGCTTCCGTATAAAACACCTTGGGCCTCCCAGTGAACTGGCGCAGAGATTAATCTTTTGCGCTACCTGTCGCCAGCCTCGCGTATGAATATCAATCCATTCGCGCCGCTGCATTGAATTTGAAAACCATATCAATTAGAACATTTTCAAAATTAAATATATTTCTATTTTTTATTTATTATTTTAATATTTTGTCGTATCTTCCTTTAGCACAGAAATAGTTTGTCACTATTACTTTGAAATCCGAAACCCTAATGGACACACATAATCGAGCCTTGATCGGCGCCTTGCAGCGGGACGCCCGGCTTTCCTTCAGCGCCTTGGCGCGCGAAGTCGGTCTGTCCCAACCCGCGGTTGCGGAACGGGTGCGGCGGCTCGAGGAAAGCGGTGTGTTGAACCGGTATCAGGCCGTGATCGCGCGCGAGCGGATCGGACTCCCCATCACCGCATTCCTGCGATTGACGTGCCCTGGTGAGAAATATCGCGCCGTCGCGGCCCTGGCAGCCGATTTACCCGATGTTCTTGAATGTCATCACGTGACCGGGGACGACTGCTTTTTTCTCAAGATCGGGGTAGACTCGCTGGGTTCATTGGAGCGGGTCGTCGAACGATTTCGGGCGCATGGGCAAACCGCCGTGACCATCGCCCTCTCGACACTGGTTGAGAATAAACCGGTCGTCGCCCCCAATACCGAGCCAAAGAAGGAGCAGGAATGAGCGAGATCGATTATCGCCGCGCTGAAGTGGAAGACGCGGAAGCGGTTTATATCTTCGGGCGGCAGCTTTTATCCGAGACAAGCTTAATGCTGCTGTTTCCGGACGAACGCGCGAAATCGGTCGACGATATGCGTTTCGTCATTCAGCGGTTCCACGAGATGCCACGCCATTTTCTGATCAATGCCTGGGACGACGATCTGTGCGTCGGCGAAGCGTTGTGCATGGGGGGACAGTTCTTGCGCAACAAGCACGGCGGTCGCGTCGGTGTCGGAGTTTTGGCAACCCATTACGGACAAGGGGTCGGCAAGGGATTGATGGAGGAGATCGAGCGTATTTCGACGGAGCACGAAATTCGCCGCTTGGAGCTCACCGTCATGTCCCATAACGAGCGCGCGCATCGTCTTTATCTCTCCATGGGGTATCGCGATGAGGGCGTGAACAGGCAATCGCTGTTCGTGGACGGCGAATGGGTCGACGAAATTATGATGTCCAAGCTTCTGGACGAGGATGTGTGAGCGGCGTTACGGTCATCCCGCTATGCCGACAACACTCACTCATATCGCGCTCCACGTGCGCGACATTGCCGCCTGTATCGATTTCTATACGGACTTTTGCGGGCTAAAACAGGTGCACGAACGCCGTGATCCCAATGGGGACGGTCGAGTAGTGTGGCTGGCGGAACCAGGACGCGAGGAGGAGTTCATCTACGTCCTGATTTCCGGTGGCCCCGGCCGCGACCAAGCGGAGAAGGATTACAGCCACACCGGTTTTGCGATGGAAAGCCGCAACGCTGTCGATGCCATCGCGGTAAAGGCGCAAGCCACGGATTGTCTGATTTGGGAGCCTCGCGAGGAACCCTATCCGGTTGGATATTATTGCGGCGTGCGCGACCCTGACGGCAACGCGGTTGAATTCAGTTACGGACAGCCGTTGGGCCCGGGGGCGAACGATAAACCGATGAACGCGGCGGGCGGTGAAAATTGTTAAAACTGCTCGACAAACTTGGCGAATGGCTACTTCGACTGTTCCGGTTCCTCCTTTTTACCAAAAAGGTCCGCCAACACATGAACGATTCCAGTGACAACCCGGCGGAAACACGAGCTGCCGCGAAACGGGCGATTGGAGCCTATGCGGAACGGGACGCGGGGCGGCAAGATTTGATTGCCAACGCGGTCTCACTTCATCGCTCCCGCCAAGAAGTCCTGGCGGAACTTGACGACGAAAGCCGAAAGAAACTTTCGGAAATGGCGGAAACCATGTTACCGATCCCGAACAAAAAGACACCACCGCGTAAATAATTCTGAGCAAAAGACGACGGCGAACGTGACAGACTTGGCGACAGACATTATCGGCGGCAATCGGCGTGCCCTCGCCCGCGCCATCACCTTGGCGGAATCGACGCGTGCGGACCATCGCGTGGAAGCGGAAGCCTTGCTGGCGACGCTCCTACCCCATTGCGGAAAATCGATTCGAGTCGGCATTTCAGGCGCCCCCGGCGTCGGCAAATCGAGTTTTATCGAAACCTTCGGCCTGTCCCTGGTCGAGCAAGGCCACAAGGTCGCGGTACTTGCGGTTGATCCCTCCTCCCGGGTGAGCGGCGGATCGATCCTTGGCGACAAAACTCGCATGGAAGACCTCTCACGCCATCCCTCGGCATTCATTCGGCCCTCGCCCGCAGGGCGCAGTCTCGGCGGCGTGGCGCGGCGTACGCGGGAATGCGTCCTGATTTGTGAAGCCGCCGGTTTCGACATTGTGATCATCGAGACCGTCGGTGTCGGCCAATCGGAAACCGCCGTCGCCGAGATGAGCGACTTGTTCTTGTTACTCCTGGCCCCCGCCGCTGGCGACGAGCTTCAAGGCATCAAGAAGGGAATCGTCGAGCTCGCCGATTTGATCGTGGTCAACAAGGCGGATGGTGCCCTGGTCGAGGCAGCCAACCACGCCGCCGCCGATTACCGCAGCGCGGTGCATATGATCCGCCCTGCGTCACCGAATTGGCGGGTCCCGGTGCTGACCTGCTCGGCTTTGACAGGGGATGGAATTGCCGAGGTTTGGCGAAAAATAAACGATTATCGTACCAATATGATCGCCTCGAGCGAATTCGAGGAACGCCGTGCCAACCAAGCAAAAGCCTGGATGTGGTCCGAGATCGAGGAAAATTTGATTGCCGCCCTGAGGGACCATCCAAAGGTCGGTGCACAGGTCGATAATTTAGAAGCTCAGGTCGCCAGTGGCGATATGGCGCCGGGGGCGGCCGCGCGGGAAATGTTGTCGGTCTTTCTAGGTACCTAATTGCCCGAATCGCCTTGACGCGGGCGGCGCTCTCTTTTACAAGTGCGCGCTTCCTGGCGGGTTCTCCTGACCAGGACAGAATTTAGGAGCGGTTCGATGGCACGACGTTGCATGATTACAGGTAAGGGCGTTCTCACTGGAAACAACGTGAGTCATGCTCATAATAAGTCGCGTCGGCGGTTTTTGCCGAACGTACAATCAACTTCGCTGCTGAGCGAGACCCTGGGCGAGATGGTCCGGGTGCGTCTCTCAGTCCACGCGCTGCGCACGGTCGATTTCAAGGGCGGGCTCGACGCCTTCCTGCTGAACACGCCGAACCGGAAGCTCCCGGTCGAAGCGATGAAGATCAAACGGCGCATTCAACGCAAGGCCGCAGCCGCGGCGTAACGCTTAGCGACACGCCTGAAGGGAAGCCCGCCGACGAGCGGGCTTTTTCTTTTCCGGCAATCGAGGATGACGGGAGCGATGGTCGATTATCCGGGATTCGGATTCGAGGTTTTAGCGGAAGACCCAGGCAGCTGCGCACGGGTCGGGCGGATCGACACGCCGCATGGATCTTTGCGCACGCCGGCCTTTATCTTTTGCGCGACCAAAGCGACGGTCAAAGCGGCATCCGTCGACGACTTGGAAGCGGCGAATGTCGATATCATCCTCGCCAATACCTATCATATGCTGATCCAACCAGGCCCGGACGTTGTCGAGCGCATGGGCGGGTTACACAAGTTCATGGGCTGGGACGGCCCGATGTTAACCGACAGCGGCGGGTTCCAGATATTCAGTCTGGGCCAAGGTACAGAAGCCGACGAAATCAAATCCAGCGGCGCGCGAAAACAAACCAAACTACTGCAAAAACTGACCGAGGAGGGGGCGATCTTCCGCTCTCCCCGGGACGGCTCTTATCACACACTCTCACCAGAATCCTCAATCCAGATCCAGCGCAAGCTCGGTGCCGACCTCATCGTCGTACTCGACGAATGCACCCCCTATCACGTTGATCAGGCCTACACGGAAAACTCACTGGCGCTGACCAAACGTTGGGCCGACCGCAGCCTGGCGGAGTTCGAGCGCAGCCATGACGGCCGCCAGGCACTCTATGGTGTCGTCCAGGGCGGCATCTACGAGGCTTTGCGGCGGGAGAGTGCGGAATTCGTCTCCTCCCGTCCATTCTTCGGGCACGCGGTCGGCGGGTGCCTCGGCGCACAGGCGGATCAGATGTACGACGTGGTGCGATACTCCATGGAGCCGTTGCGCCGCGACCGCCCGGTCCAT
>JBMYRC010000031.1:0-36571 GCA_049601975.1 Alphaproteobacteria bacterium
ATCCGAAGGCGCGCGAGCAGGCGTCCGGTCAGGTGCGCCGCGCGGCGTTGTTCACCGGTGTCACCGCGTTCCAGATGGGCCTGGTGAATATCCTCGCGGCGGTGATTGGCGCGGGTGTGTTGGAGCGCTATCCGAATATCAAAATTTCGCTTGGCGAGAGCGGGATCGGCTGGATCCCCTACGCGCTCGACCGCATGGATTTTGAGTACGAGGATCGCTTCCGTGACCTCATGCCGCTGAAGCCGTCCGAATATTGGCAGCGTCAGTGCCGCGCCACGTTCCAGTATGACGTGATCGGACCGGGGTTGATCAACAAGAACGGCTTGATGACGGAAGACTCCCTGATGTGGGGATCCGACTATCCGCACACGGACGGTATCTGGCCGGAATCCGACAAGTATATCGATGAGCAGTTTGCGGGCCTGACGGCAGCGCAGATCAAAAAGATCACCTGCGATAACGCGGTGGAGTTCTACGGACTGAAAAACTAAAGCGGGTTTAGCGCTCTAGGTAAATCCCGACACCGGTTTCCTGGGCGCGCTCGTACGCCAGGATGGCCAGTGCCAGATCGCCGATAGCCAGGCCGCGAAAGATGAAGGCGATCCTTTCGCTTTCGTCTTCTCGGCCGGGAATGCGCTCGGTCACCAGATCAAGGAGGTCCTCGCCAATCAGCGAGGCCGGGATCGTCTGTCGCTCCATCTCGGCCTCTTGGGCCGCATCCTCGATGATTATTCGGTCGAATTGGTCTAGGGTTTCCAGCCGCCAGGTGCGCGCCAGATCGAGCAGGTTCACATAAGCGCCGGGCTTGACCCAATCCGTCTGCAGAAACGGTTTCAGTCCTGTGGCCAGGGGAACCGAGGAGACGATGATATCCGCATCCTCGATGGCACTGCGCGGATCATCGCAATCAGTCACCGTCAGGCCGAGTGCCTCCGCCTTTTGCGCCAGCAGTCTCCGATTGGCCTCACCCCGGCCGAAAATGCGCACGTGGCGCAGCGGACAGAAATCGAGGAAGGCGTCGAGATGGCTACGCGCCTGGGCACCGCTGCCGATGAAGGCGATGGTTTCGGAATCCTTGCGAGCGAAATGCCTCGCGGCGACGGCGCTCAACGCCGCCGTCCGGATCTCCGTAATCCAGGCGCCATCCATGATCGCAACTGGGTAGGCGGTCGCTCGGTCGAACAAGGTGATGGTCGACCCGATCGTTGTCATCCCTTGATGGGCATTAGCGGTGTTTGCGCCAAGCGCCTTCACCGCCATGAAAGGCGGATCTTCGGAAACCGCGAGTGTGGACATGAACAGCACGTCGTCGACCGGTCGGAGGACGCTTTTCGGCGCATTCAGCACGCGCGCCGCATCGCGCTCCCGACACAGGTGCTCTATCTGCGCCACGGTGTCGGCGGCTGTCAGTCCCAGCGATTCGATGTCTGGTCGGCTCAGGTAGAGGAGCTTGTCATCAGTCGACATTCAGCACTGAGCCTTTAACCGCGATCGCGCGATTTCTTGAACCAAGCATCTTCGTTGACGAAGCGTTCCGCGTTCCAGCTGAGTGCGGCCTTCAGACCGTCTTTCTCACGGATCGTGTTGAATTCATCGATCTCGGGCGAGGAATCCCGGCTCGCGAGTGCGATGGATTCTAGTTCTAACGAACGCTCAATGACTTGCCGCACGCCCATCAATTCGTAGGACGAGTTGATCAGCTTCTTATTGTACTCAACGGTCGCGGCGGGGAGTTTGGCAATGGTCAGCGCTTGGCGCTCTGCCGCTGCGTCCAGTTCGTCGAGCGGGACGACCTCGTTCACGAGGTCCAGGCGTTTGGCTTCGGTCGCATCTATCAAGTTGCCGGTGTAGAGAAGTTCACGAGCTTTCGTCATGCCGATGACCCATGGCCAAATGGCAGGAATGTAGGGGCCGCCGGTGCGAATCTCCGGCGCGCCAAATTTAGCGTCCTCGGAACAAATACGCAGGTCGCAGAAGGTTGCGGTCGCAAGGCCACCCGCGATGCAAAATCCATGGATTTGCGCGATGATTGGTTTTGGATTGTTCCAGAATACATCCCACCATCCGGATGCGCTGAAACTCTTACCCTTCAGGTACTTCGCGCGTCGTTGGACCGCATTCACCTTGGATGAGGTTGTGATGTCGAAACCGGCGCTGAAGGCCCGGCCCGCCGCCTTGAGCACGATCACCCGGATAGTGTCGTCTTCCCAGCCCGCATCCTCGAGAGCGTGCCGAACTTCGAGCTGCAAATCATCGGACAGTGCGTTCAATTTGTCTGGCCGATTTAAGGTGACGTATGCAATCGGACCCTGCTTCTCGTAGATGATGTTTTGGTAATCCATTTGATCTCTCTCTAAATCACGCGCTCCGCCACGAAATCCATGAATGCCAGCGCACCTTCCGTCGCGTGACTACAGGCGATGGCGTGCTTGGCGTGGGGCACGACCATCATATCTGAATTTGGCAAAAGAGAATGAATTTCCGCCGACATGGTAACCGGCAAGAAAGGGCTCGAATCAGGATGGATGAGGAGGACCGGTGTGTAGATCTTCTCCAACTCGCCCGATATGTCCTGCGCCATCAGCATCTCGCCGAGCGCCACCGTCGTCTCCGGGTCTGAGTTTGCTTGGATCTCCGCGAACCAGTCGTAGGTCTCTTCGCTGACTGCGCCGGGGAAAAAGCGATGCTCCATCATCCGATTGGTCCAGGCGCCGAATCCTTCTTTCTCGACCATCTCGCGCCAGCTGCCGACGTGATTGATGTAACTGCCGCGATGACCGGTGGAGAGGGCGGTGACGCTGTGCAGGCGTTCCGGTGCATGGAGTGCGGTGTAAAGCGAGATTGTCCCGCCGACAGATTCGCCGATCAGGTGGAAGCGTTCTGCCTCGACCGCGTCCGCCACCGCCAGCAGGTCCGACATCATACCGTCCATGGTCCAATCGTGACCGGTGGGCGGCACGGTGGATTGGCCGCAGCCGCGCATGTCGACGCGGACGCAGCGGAATTCGGTCGCGAGGATCGGTAGCCAGTCGGCCCAAATATCCCGGTCCGTTCCGACGCCGTGGTGGAAAATGATCGTTTCTTCCGGTGCTCGCCAATCGGGGGCAATGCTCGTGATGTCATACGCGATTGGGCCGGTGGGGGTGTCGACGGTTGGCATTGAAATCTCCTACCTGCGTTTGGCGCGGGTTTCCCGATGAAGGATATAAAGGCCGGAGCCAACAACCAAAGCTGAACCGCACAATAGCCAAGCATCCGGGACGTCGCCCCAAATCAAAAAGCCGAGGATAAGCGCCCAAACCAAGGCCGAATAGCGGAAGGGGGCGACAACCGAAGCCTCGGCCCAGCGGTGGGCTTCGATCATCATGTAATGCGCGCCGCCGTTGAGTACGCCGAGCAAGGCGAAAAGTGCTAACTCGGTGCCGTTCGGCATCCGCCACGGGAACCAGAAAGCGGCGACAGCACCGACAATCATAACTGCGCTGGTGGAATAGAACAGGATCAATTCGGACGGCTCCTCCGCGCTGATACGCCGTGTCACCATATCCCGCAACGCACCCCAAAAGGCGGCACCCAACGCAATGAACGCGGCCCATTGGAAGGTGTCTGGCGTCGGGCGGGCCATCACGATGATGCCAACAAAACCAACAAGGATCGCGCTCCAACGCCGCCAGCCAACATGCTCACCGAGGATAAATGGCGCCAGCGCTGCCACGATTAGTGGGCCGGTAAAGGTAAAGGCAATGGCGTCCGCGAGCGGCATCAAGCTGAGTGCTGTGATGATGAAGAAGGTGGAGCCGATAAAGCAGAGCGAACGTAGAACGTGATTTCGGATGCGGTGTGGTTTGAATGCGCCGAGCCCGCCGCGCATGAGAAGAACGATGGCCAGGGGTGCCAGAATAAACACACCCCGTAGGGAGATGATCTGCGGCACGGGATAATCCGCCGCAAGCCATTTCGCCGTTGCGTCGTTCAAGGTGAGGACAAGGAGCCCCGCCAACATTAGCGCGATGCCCCGTCCCGGCGCGTCCGTATGGGGGATCATGACGCAGCTCCGCGTGTCTCGCGATGCAGAATATATAATCCACTGGCGATAATGACGCTGCCGCCGACCAAGACGAACACATCGGGCAAGTCGCCAAACATCAAATAACCGAAGGTTACCGCCCAGATCGCTGCGCTATAACGAAAGGGTGCGACGGCGGCGGCCTCACCTTGGCGGAAGGCAAGGATCAACGCGTATTGCGCACCGCCGAAGGCGAGACCGTTGAGCGCCATCAAGAAAAGGTCGTCGCCGACGAGCGGTTTCCAATCGAGTGCCGAAAATCCTGTGAAGGCGGTAAGCCCACTCACCACGAGCAGCAAGGTCTCGCCGCACATCATCATGGCGTTGGTGTTCTCGGTCGTGCGCATCTTTCGCGCCCAAACGTCGCGGAGGGCGGAGAAGAGTGCTGCAGCGACAGCGAGAAACGCGACCGGTTGCCAGAGCTCCGGCGTCGGGCGCAGCATGATCAGGACGCCGACAAAGCCGACCAAGACGGCGCTCATTCGATGCCATCCAACGCGCTCCCCGAGGACGGGACCGGATAGCAGGGCGATGAACAGGATCGACGAGAATAACAAAACCTCTACATCGGCCAGCGGTAGAAGGACGACACTGGTCACGATCAGCGCGGCTGTCAATGTGTGGAACAAGGATCTCAGACCTTGGTCGCGCCAATTGGTAATGCGCAGAGTTGCGATTCCGCCACTCCGCCAGACTATCGGGATGAGGAACAGTAAGACGAACAAGCTGCGAAAGAATACCACTTGTCCGGCCGAGTAATCCGCGCTGATCCATTTGGTGGTCGCGTTGGAGAGGACGATCAGTCCCATGGCGACCAGCATCCACAGAATGCCGCGCAGCGAAGAAGTGGCCAGTGCGCTCAAGCCGAGTCCGCCGTTCTTTGTGCTTCGCGGCGCAGGATATAAAGTCCACTGCCGATGACGACCGAGACACCCGCGATGACGAAGCCGTCGGGAATGTCATCAAAGAACAAATAGCCGAACAGCGTGGTCAATAGAATGACGGTATAGCGGAAGGGTGCCACCGTCGCGACTTCGGCGGTCAGAAATGCGACCGCCATGACAAATTGTGCCGCGCCGAGGAAAAATCCGGCGAAGGCCATGACGCCGACATCGTTCATGGTAACCGGCTGCCAGAAATAAAGTGCGATTGGGAGGGATCCGGCCAGGACGCCCATCTCGGACCAGAACATGATCGCGTTCGCCGTTTCACCTTCGCGTAACTTACGGGTCCAGATATCCCGGAGCGCAATGAAGATTGCGGCCGCGACGCCGAACAGGGCAGTTGGTTGAATCAAGTCGGGCGTCGGCCGCAGCATGATGAGAACACCGAGAAGCCCGACGGCGATGGCGGTCTTGCGCCGCCATCCGACGCGCTCTCCCAACATCCGTGCGGAGAGGAATGCCATGAGGAGCGGGGCAGCAAAGAATAAGGCTTCTGCATCGGCCAGAGGCAATAGAATAAGCGTCGTCGCGATAAAGGAGGCCGCGCCAAACTGGAAGAACGCGCGTATGGCGAGGCCCTTTTTGTCGTTGACCCGCAGGCTCTCGATGCCACCATTTTTCCACACCATGAAAAGGATCGGCATCAGCACGAAGATATTTCGGATAAAGACGATCTGCGCCACGTGATAATCGGGGCCGACCCATTTCGTTCCGACCCCCATGATGGAGATAAAAAACATCGCCAAAACCATCAGCAGAATGCCTTTGGTCGCTTGAGATTTAGTCATGGCTGAAGTGGCTTTGGGCGCGTTCATGCGCTTCTCTTCCGTTGCGTCTCTCGATGCAGGATATAGAGCCCGCTGGCAATGACCAGAGCGCCACCACTCAGGATGAAGGCGTCCGGGATGTCGCCCCAGACAAAATATCCGAATAGGACGGCCCACAGAATGCCGGAATATTTAAAGGGTGCGACGGTCGCGGCCTCGGAGATGCGGTAGGCTTCGATCATGAGGTAGTGCGCGACACCGATGAGAACGCCTGATACCGCCAGCAAACCCCAGTCGATCGGAAGCGGCGACGTCCAGGCGAAGGGCAGCGATATCCCGCCCAAAATCACGGTCGCGGCAGCGGACCAGAACATCATGGAATTGGCGCTTTCGCTGGTCGCTAATCGGCGGGCATAAATATCGCGCATCGAACTGCAGAATGCTGCTGCCAAGGGCAGTAATCCCAACCATTGGATGGCGCTCGGTGTCGGGCGCAACATGATGACGATACCGCCGAAGCCGACGGCAATGGCCGTCCAGCGCCGCCAGCCAACTCTCTCCTTGAGCATCGGCACTGCGAGCGCGGTGATGATCAACGGACCGGCATACAATATGGCGGCGGCATCGGCGATCGGTAGCATGATCATGGAGATGGCGATCAACGAAGTCCCCACTGCGAAATAGAAGGCTCGACACGCCTGTCCTCGCCGGTCAACGATGGCCAGACTGGCGATGCCGCCGCGAAAGGCAATCATGATCATGATGGGTATAAGAGAGAATACCGCCCGAAAGCAAATAATCTGTCCGGCCGGATAGTCCGCCCCCAGCCATTTCGTCGCCGCATCCGAACAGGTCAGCATGAACAGCGACATCAGCATCAACAGGATGCCCTTCGCGGTGGCTTGCGGCGCGGTGGAAGTCATGTGGAGTGAGGACCTAGTGACGGAGACGTATAAAGATGGTACGCTGGTCAGGAAAAGAAGGTAGGGAATTTTGTGGTGTGCGATCATCCTTCGACAGACTCCGGATGACGTTTTAGCTTCTGTAAACTACTTTCCCATAACCTTATCCTGAGCCCGCCGAATGATGCACCGTCGAAGCTTAAGCGCGGCACCATAATCAGCCCCTCCATTTGCTTCCATCGGAGCCCGGTTTAACTTCGCACATAATCGAAAGAACGAACCGAGAGGACCCTACTGCATGACTGAGTACAAACGCATCCGCTACGTGGTGCGAGACCGCGTGGCCGAGATCACGATGATTCGAGAGCCGGTCAACGCCATTGATATGTTGTTGGCTCAGGAAGTGGTCGATGCCTATGGGCGGGTGCGCGAGGACCCGGAGGTGCGGAGCGTCATTCTGACCAGCGATTGCAAAGCGGCGTTCAGTGCCGGGATGGACCTAAAGATGATCCGGGGCAAGACTGGGCTCGACCTCCGTAATTTCCTGGAAGTGCTGTATTTCGGCATGCATGACGCGCAATACCGTCTCGGCAAGCCGAGCATCGCGGCGGTCACCGCACCGGCTCGGGCAGCGGGTGTTACGCTCGCGGTTTCCTGCGACATGATCGTCGCTGCGGACGATATCGACCTTTCCTATCCGGAGATCGATGTCGGTGTCATTCCGGCCATGCACTACGTTCATCTGCCGCGCCAAATCGGTCGCCATAAGGCGTTCGAGTTGCTATTCTCCGGCAAGCCGATCTCGGCTAAGGACGCCGAGGCGCGGGGCTTGTTGAACTATGCGGTGCCGCGCGATCAGGTCTTAGAAAAGGCGCGCGAATTGGCGCAAGACATGGCGCGCAAGTCGCCGGTCGTGATGCGCATCGGTCGCGATTCCTTCATGCGCGCCAACGACAACGAATACCGTCGCACTATCGAATATGTCGTCGACACGATTTGCCACATCATTGATACGGAGGACGCGCAGGAAGGCCTCAACGCATTTGTCGAGAAGCGCCGTCCGGATTGGACATAATGGAGAAATCGCAATGCCGCAAAAATGGAAAAACCGGCCGCCAGGATCGAACTGGGGTGAGTTTGGGCCGGATGATCAACTCGGGCGGCTGAACTATCTGACCGAGGACAACACGGTTCAAGCGGCGCGGGAGATAACGACAGGAAAGCGTTTCTGTCTCAGTTTGCCGCTTAACGTTCCGGCCACGGATGCGACCAATCCGCGGCGCAAGCCGCCGCTTTTGAAGCCCGTGGTCCGTGGCGGTAAGACTGCGTTCAATATGCGTATCGACGCCTTTGACCCCGGTAGTACCCAGGTCGTCTCGGACGACGCGGTGCTGCTTTATAACCAGCATTCCTCGCAGTGGGACAGTTTCGCACATATGGGCGGGCTGTTCGATGCGGATGGCGACGGGGTGGAGGAGATCATCCAGTATAACGGGCACAAGCTAGTCAACGAGGCAGGGGAGCCGCGTTACGGTGAGCTCGGCGCCTGGAACCTGGGTATCGAGCACATGGCGCAGCACTGCGTGCAGGGGCGCGGCGTCATGCTCAATATGAAAAAACATTACGGCGAGGAGAGCCGGCCCGTCAGTTATGACGACGTCATGTATATGCTGGATGCGGACGGGATCGAGATCGAGAAAGGTGACATCGTCTGCTGCTATACCGGTTACGCAGATAAACTGATCGAACTCGGTTCTGACGTCCCGCCGGATCTACCGCGCACGCATTGCCCGGCCTTTGACGGTTTTGACCAAAAGCTGCTGCAATGGATCGACGGCTGCGGCATGGCGGTTTTGGTCTCCGACAACCGCGCGGTCGAATATGAACATGGCGGGCGACCTGAAGGGATGGAGAAAGGCCCCGGCCTGCCGATCCACGAGCTATGTTTGTTCAAGCTTGGCATTCATCTGGGAGAGATGTGGTATTTCACAGAGATCGCTGAATGGCTGGCGGCGAACAACCGATATCGCTTTTTTATTACCGCCCCGCCGCTCTTCCTACCGGGCGCTGTTGGCTCACCTGCCAATCCGGTGGGGACAGTATGAGCCAATTGATTTCGGAAATTTTTGAAAAAGACGCGACCGGCGACATCGATCATATCTATACTGAAGTTCGTCGCCTTTGGGGAGTGCCGAACGTCACCACTATCGTGCGCCATGTAGCGTCAATTCCTGGCGCGCTTGAGTGGTTGTGGGAGGCAATTGGTCCCGCCAATAAATGTGGCGACTTTCAAGAGACGGCATTAGCGTTGGTCGATACGCTAGAGACCGAACCGTTGACGCCGCTGCCCGAAGTGGCGCTGCGGGCGATGGGTGTCGATGCGGCGGCAGAGCAAAAAATTCAAGACGTCTACGCTGCCTATGATCGCAACAACCGCCCGAACATTCTATTTGTTTGCGTCCTGCAACGATTGCTCACGCAATCCGCGACCGGTGTTGAGACGTATGTTCCGCAACGTTTGGGTTGGACCCCGCCGCCGATGTTGCCGAGCTTGGTTCGCATGGTCCAGGCGGACGAGATGGATCCGAACACGCGGACCTTGGCGCAGACCATCGGCTCTTGGGGATTTCCAGCAGGCACCGGGTTTTTGCCGGGGGTTTATCGGCACCTGGCGAATTGGCCACCCTATCTTGCCCATGTCGGCGCGGTGCTGTGGCCTTACTTGAACTCCGGAGAAATCTTGCGGGCCGGGGGCAGTGTCGCCAAGGCCGCAGAGGCGGCAGCGGATGAGCTTGTCGCTCGCCTGCCCGCCACGGCCAGCACACATCCATCACCGACGCCGGAACAGGCAGCTGCGATGACTGCGATACTTAGTAATATGACGCAAAAAATTCCCGAGATGATCTTGATTTGTAAATTGCTGGCTGACGCATTGCCCAGCCGCAGAAAGGAATAAACATGGCTAATACGGTAAAACTGTCGCTCGATGAAATTCGAGCGCTCTCGACTGAGGTGTTCATCGCAAACGGGATGTCGGCCGCGAATGCGGACGTCATTGCCGACGTCGTGACACAGGCGGAGGCGGATGGCACTCATTCGCACGGATTATTTCGTATTCCGGGATATGTTTCGTCGATGAAGAACGGCCGGATCGACGGCAAAGCCGTGCCGGAAGTAAACGACAAAGCACCGGGCCTGGTTGATGTAGATTCCAAAAATGGTTTCTCGCCACCGGCCATTGTTGCGGGTCGCGCGATGGCAATAGAGAAAGCCAAGTCTCAAGGTATTGCCGCCATGGGTTTGCGCAACAACGGCAATCTGAACGCCTTGTGGTGGGATGTAGAGCCTTTTGGCGATGCGGAATTGATCTGTTTTTCGATGTCCACGTCGCGCTCACTGGTGGCGCCCTGGGGCGGGGACACGGCATTGTATGGCACCGACCCGATGGCCTTTGCGTGCCCGCGTGCGGGGAAGCCGCCGATGGTCTTCGATTTCGCGACCAGTGCTGCGGCGCGTGGCGAAATTATGGTGGCCGCTCGCGAAGGCCATTCGATCCCGGAAGGCTGGGCGCTTGATAAGGACGGCAATGCGACGACCGATCCGGCGGAAGCGTTGGAAGGTGTGCAACTGCCATTCGGTGCACATAAGGGCAACGCCATCATGATGATGGTGGAACTGTTGGCAGCGGGATTGACCGGCGGGAATTTCTGTTTCGAAGCGCAAGAACAATTCGCCGAATATGGCTCCAGCGACAGCGGCCCCTCGAACGGCGGCCAGGTGTTTATTCTTATCGATCCGAAAGGCTATCACAACAATTTTGCGCGACGGGTCGAGGGCCTGTTCGGCCTTATCGACGCACAGGAAGGTACGCGCATTCCAGGGGATCGGCGCTATGCCAACCGGGCACGTTCGACCACGGAAGGCGTTGAATGCCAAGCGGCATTGCATCAACAGATTATGGAAATGAAAGCGGGTTAGTCCGATGACGATTTATCACGGTAGTTGCCATTGTGGCACAGTAACGTTCAAGGTCGATGCCGATCTCTCGAAGGTCACGAGATGCACCTGCTCGATCTGCACGAAGAAAGGCATTCTTCTGGCTCGGGTTGAGCCGAGCAAACTTAAGATTACCGAAGGCGAAGATACGCTGCAGCTCTATCAATTCAACGAGATGTTGGCGAAGCACTATTTTTGCCCAACCTGCGGTATTCACACTTTTGGAAATCCGCGCGCGGCACCCGATATGTTTGTCGTCAACGTCAACACGCTCGACGACTACGACATACATAGTGAGACGCCTGAGATCAGGTATTTCGACGGCCGAAATTGGGAGAAGGCATTCGCAGAGAGTGCCGGACGTGGGCGGTAGAATCTGATGAGCACAGACATTGTCATTATCGGCGGTGGATTGATCGGCTCCAGCGTCGCTTATCATTTGGCGGCGTCCGGGCGCGGTGGCGAAATCGTCGTGCTCGAACCAGATCCGACATATGAGTTCGCGACGACGCCAGGCGGGTCGGGTGGTGTGCGGCGCCTGTTCAGTCGCCCCGAAAACGTGTCACTCGGTAGTTACGGGCTCGATTTCTACCGTGATTTCAAGGAGACAATGGCTGTCGACGGCGAGCCTGCTGATATCTCTTTCAGGGCGCAAGGATACCTCTTCCTCTCCGATGGGGGTGATAGCTCTCAAATGCGCGCCAATTACGATACCCAGACCGCGAACGGCGTGGCGGCCGAGCTCTTGGAACAGGGCGATCTCAGGACGCGATACCCCTCTGTCAATTTCGACGATGTCGATATCGGTGTGCTGACCCCGGATGATGCGTGGATCGATCCGTATGCTGCTATGATGGGTTTCAAACGGAAAGCTCGAAAATTGGGTGTTGATTACCGCCAGGATCGGGTCATGGATTGGCAAGGCGCCGCCGGTGTTGCCCGCCACGTGATATTGGCGTCCGGCAAAACCTTATCGGCGGACCTTTTCGTGTTGGCGGCAGGTGCGTGGTCGGGCGAAGTCGCGGCAATGCTAGATTGGCAGGTGCCGATCCGTCCCATGTCTCGCCAGACGCATTTCTTCCGCTGCAAGGCGGAGATCGAGCCCCTACCGTTTCTCAAGTCGGAGACCGACCTCGCGTTCCGGCCGGAGGGTGTCGGCTATACCGGCGGCAAACCCGATTGGTCGGTGAAGCCCGGATTCAATTGGAATTACGATCCGGATTGGTTCGAACGTGAAGTCTGGCCGGCCTTGGCGCACCGGGTGCCAGTGATGGAGGAGCTACGCCTGGAGCGCACCTGGGCCTGCCATTACGAGCGCAACGAGCTCGACAAGAACGGTATTATCGGACGTTGGGACGATGGCATGGAGAATGTCTATATTGCCGCCGGATTTTCCGGCCATGGGATCATGCAAGCGCCGGGAGCCGGATGCGCGCTGTCGGAGCTGATCCTCGACGGCGCATTCTCGATGATGGATTTGACCCGGCTTGGCTATGGGCGGGTCACAAGGAATGAGCCCTATCCAGAACTTGGCATTGTGTGAAGAGGCCGAGATGAACGACTCTATCGATTTGATAAACTCCCGCCGCTCGCCGTTCTCTGAACTATTGGGCATCACGGTGACGGACGCGACACCGGATTGTGTCAAGGCGACGTTGGTTGTGCGCGAGGAGCTATGCACTCATCCGGCTATTCTGCATGGCGGAGCGGTGATGTCTTTCGCCGACAACATGGGCGCGCTCGCGTGTGTGCTAAATCTGCCTGAAGGCGCGCGCACGACGACACTTGAAAGTAAGACTAATTTCCTGGCGTCTGTCCCCGTGGGCGAGACCGCGTTCGCGGAGACCATCGCATTGCATAAAGGTCGCACGACCATGGTGTGGCGCACCGATATCAAACGCGGCGACGGCAAGCTATGTGCGGTGGTGACACAGACGCAAATGGTGTTGATGCCAAACAAATGAAATCGTTCGTTCGTCTGGCATCCGGATTTACGGGCAAGGTCTAGTGAAAATCCTAATCCGCTAGTTCGGTGTTCAGTCTATCCGTGATCAGCATGTGGCCCGGTTTGTGGGTGATGCAGATTGATGGTTTGGCGTGTTCGACGATGATTTGCGGTGTTACACCGCAGGCCCAGAAAACCGGAACCTCGTTTTCATGGATCACAGGTGGCGCGCCTGAATAAGGATTGGCGATATCATCGATGCCGATCATCTCCGGGTTTCCGAAATGCACGGGCGTGCCGTGGACGCGTGGATACTTGGCTGTGATCTCGACCGCACGGATGGCTTCTTCTGGCAGGAACGGGCGCATTGATACGATGGTCGGCCCGTGGAATGGGCCGGATGGCTTGGTCGCGATGTTCGTTACGTAAAGAGGTACTTTCGTCTTTTGCTCGATATGCCGCAGCGATAGGCCGCCAGAAACCAGCGCCTCCTCGAATGAGTAGGAGCAACCCATACCAAATGCGACGAAGTCGTCTTGCCACATGTCTGTAAGGTCTGTCACTTCGCCCGCTAAAATACCGTCGCGGAACACTAAGTAGCGGGGGGCGTCGCTCCGGACGTCGAGACTGTCTCCGAGGTCGCTTGGGAATGTCGGGTTGCCCGGCTCCGTCATCGACACCAACGGGCAAGGTTTTGGGTTTAGTTCGCAAAAGTGTTTGAAATCGTCCGCCCATACTTTGGGTAAAATCGCGAGGTTGAGTTGTACCATGCCGGGGGCAAGACCGGTGGTCAGGCCGTGATGGGCACCGCTGCGAATGCGTGCGCGTAGGTTTTGGGCGTCTTGGCGGCGGGTCTCGTTGTCGCGTGTCATTAATGCAAGGCTCATGGTATTCTTCCTTTGCCCGGTATTCTAAACTGCAATCGCATTCCGCGCGAGTTGGATCGCAATGGAGAGCCCGACCAGGGTTAGCACCCATGCCACGGTTTTGCGTAAGGTGTCGACAGGCAGGGAATGTGCGACACGTGTGCCGATCATTATACCGATAACCAAAGCGACCGCGATGACGCCACCTGTCGTGAAATCAATCTGGCCGACGGATAAATTACCGATCGTCGCGGTGACGGCGATGACGAATTGGATCGCATGCGAGAGACCGATTGCAAGAAGGGCGGGTGCACCCATTGCGAACATCAGCGGGATCACGACAACGGCACCACCCGCGCCGACTAACGCGCTGACGAAACCGGAGAGGCCACCGACCATCATCAGCGCGGGCGCGCGGATATCTTCGTTATCGCTGCGGCCGTCTTTCGGCGGGCGGAGGGTGCGATAGCCAGAGAAGATCGTGAGCGCGGCGAGGCCTGCGAGTAGCATTTCCCCGGGGACACTCCACAGCGTGATCGAGCCAAGTAAGGCGGCCGGAACCGCGGCGCCACAGATCACCCAGACCATCGACCATTTAATCGAGCCATGACGTGCGTAGGCGAAGGTCGCGGCGACACCGCTGAACATATAGGCGAACATCGCTGAAGCGACGGCATTCTGTGCTTCCATGCCGAGAACGAACACGAGATACGGCACCAACAAAACACCGCCGATTCCGGTCCCACCGACGAATCCGCCGACCACCAAGGTAAAGAGAAACAACAGAATGAGGGCGGAGGGGTCCATGGACGTGCAACAAACACTCAAATCGAGACGCGAAAACCTTATGTCGCGCTCGGGGACCCCGCCAGCGTTGATTTAGCGCGAGAGAGGGCTGGTCCGGGCGCAATTCTTCCAGCATTCTTATGACAAATAATATCACATTCGTCGAAAGCGCCGCCCTGCGGCCTGCTAAGAGGAGCGACTGTCATGCGTATCATGCCGAACGATTTAGAAGCCCATTGGATGCCGTTCACGTCAAACAAGCATTTCAAGAACACTCACACGCGCATGATGACCGAGGGCAAGGGCATTATCTACAAGACCTATCAGGGGCACGAGTTGATTGATGCGGTCTCAGGATTGTTCTGTTCACCGCTAGGCCACGCCCGGCCAGAGATCGCGGAAGCGGTTTACGCTCAGCTGAAGGAAATGTCCTATTGTCCACCGTTTCAGCATGGCCATCCCTCGGCCTTTGAGTTGGCGCGCCGGATTTCGCAATTGCTACCGGGCAATCTTGACTACATCTTCTACGGAAGTTCCGGCTCGGAAGCGGTTGAGACGACCTTAAAGATCGCGCTGCTCTATCACCGAGTGAAGGGGGAGGGACAGCGTCTTCGCCTCGTCGGCCGAGAGAAGGGTTATCATGGCGTCAATTTCGGTGGCTTCTCCGTCGGTGGTATGGTTAAGAACCGTGAGATGTACGGCCTCGGCATTCCGGGTGTCGTGCATATGCGCCATACCAATCTTCCTGAAAACAAATTCGCGCGCGACGAAGGCGAGCACGGTGTCGAATTGGCGGAAGACCTGCAGCGTCTATGCGATACTTATGGGGGTGACACGATCGCGGCCTGTATCGTCGAGCCGGTTGGCGGCTCCGTCGGTGCCTACCTGCCGCCGAAAGGCTATCTCAAACGGCTTCGTGAAATTTGCGATGAGCACGGCATCTTGTTAATTTTTGATGAGGTCATCACCGGGTTTGGGCGGACCGGTAATCCGTTCGGTGCCGATACCTATAACGTGCAACCCGACATGGTTACTATGGCAAAGGCTATGACCAATGGCGCCATTCCGATGAGTGCGGTCGGTGTCAGCGATCACATATACAAGACCATCGTCGACGCGGCACCTGAGAAGGGGGTCGACTTCTTCCACGGCTATACATATTCCGGCCATCCGGCAGCCTGCGCGGCCGGTCTCGCGACCCTCGATATTTTCGAGAAGGAAGACATGTTCGCTCGTGCAAAGGCCTTGTCCAATCCATTCCTAGACCGTTTCTTTGATCTGAAGGATTTGGCGGTCGTCACTAATATGCGCGGTGTGGGCATGCTCGCCGCCCTCGACCTGGCGCCCGATGGCGCACCCGGCACACGGGGTTATCAAGCGGTGCAGGACCTCTACGAGAAGGGGGTTTTGGTTAAGATCACCGGCGACACGGTAATGCTCTCTCCGGCTTTTATCTGCGAGGTAGCTGATTTCGACCGTATGTTCGACATTCTGCGAGGCGTGCTCGCGACCTATTGATCTCAATGGGAGCGTTCGGCATGCTTCACGAGATGCGGTAGCAGTGTCGAAAGTTGCCGTCTAACTTTCTCTGGATATATAACTTGATTGACGATTACGAAATTTGAAGCACCCAAAAGGATTATCCCATGGGCGAAGTGATAAAGGTTTTTTGGCAACCACATTGAACGAGTTGTATCCGGGTAAAAGATTACCTGTCGGTCCGTGGGATCGAGTTCGACTCAATCAATGTGTTGGAAGAAGGGATGGAAGAGCTGCAGCGTTTAGGAGCTCGGAGTGTCCCAATTGTCTCGAAAGGCGATAAGTTCGTCTTCGCGCAAGTGATCAAGGACGTCGTCGATTTTCTGGAGCTGCCGGACGACACGGCGCCGGAATTGTCGCCAGCGGAATTGGCGGCGCGTTATGATGATATCTTGGAGACGGCGATCCGCCTGATGCGGCAGATGCCGGATGAACGGCTCGAGGATCAATTGCCGAACCGGCCCCGATCTTGGCGGGTTTTGATGCATCACGTGTTTCAGATCCCGACGACTTTCTTGGACATGGAACAGAAGGGTGAGACCCTGACTTACGAGGCACTCACCGCGCCGCCGCCCGACGATATTAAATCGAGTGCCGATATCGCTGATTTCGGAGAATCGGTACGTAGCCGATTCCGGGACTGGTGGCAGGATGTTGAGGGACAGGATTTCTCCGGCGAGGTGCCAACCTATTTCGGCGGCACATCGCGCCATGAGATGATGGAGCGGACGGTTTGGCATTCGACCCAGCATACGCGCCAGATCGCTTCGCTTTTGGAGCAAGCGGGTGTCTCGGCGGATAATCCGTTGACCCCAAACCATATTCGCGGCCTGCCGTTAACCGAGTCGGTTTGGGACGAAGCTTAAGGGAGAAGTACGATGGCGGATATAGTTAGCCAGCAAGATTACTACGACAATATCGGCTTTAGTGAACGGTTGGGGTTCGGTGAGCGTCCGGCCGTGCTGGTCATCGATATGTGCCGGGGCATCACAGAGCCCGGCAAGATGTTCATCGATATGGATGAACACATCCCGCATATAAATGCCATCAACACCGCCGCACGCCGAATTGGTGCGCCAATTATCTTCACTACCGTTGCCTACCACAAGGATCTCTCTGACTCCGGAACTTTCGGGCGGAAGGTGCCGCTGGTGCAGAATATGTTGTACGGCACGGAAGGGGTGGATATCGATCCACGTCTTCCGGTCGAGGACGCGGATCATTTACTGGTGAAGAAATTTCCGAGTGCGTTTTATGGCACCAACTTACAATCGCAGCTGACCGGCCTTGGCGTCGATACAACGATCATCGTCGGAAATTCGACCAGCGGCTGCGTTCGCGCCAGCGCCTGCGACGCCATCTCCGGTGGTTTTAGTCCGATCGTGGTGAGCGATTGCGTGGCCGATCGAGCGCCGTTGTCACACCAAGTCAATCTATTCGACATGGACTCAAAATACGCCGACGTCGTGCCGAGCGCCGATGTGTTATCTTACTTAGCCGGCCTGGCCGGCGACGCGACGAGGGCTGCGGCAGAGTAACGAGCGTACCGTCGGCGTGATTGATTAGACCGGGCGACGGCCAACTAGAAAGACGGCGTCCTCATCACCTACGTCTTCGGTATGCATGATATTCGCACCCATGTTGCATGTATCGCCGGGCCCGAAGGTCTCTAATTTGCCGTCTCTGCCGATGGTGAGTTCGCCTGATAAGACAAATAGTCGTGCGTCGAAGGGATGTGTATGATCGGGATTATTGCAGCCGGCTTTCATGCGGCCCTCCGAGAGTTCAAATCCGTCTTGTTCCAATCCAGCTTCAAATGCGGCGCGGTCCATCGTATCTAATCCTTCTTTGGATTTAGCGCTCGGCGGCGCATCCTGTTGACATCTAAGGTTAGGTCTAAATAGATATTGTGATGCAGCAATAAAAGGATAATTTATAGAATTGCAGAAATTCGTTGTGTGCTCATCGGCTCCGATGACGGCAAGTCGATCCAAAACGTGCTGCCTTCTTCCGTGGGTGATTCAAAGCGGATTTTGCCATCCATTAGATTGACCAGATGCTTCGTGATCGTAAGTCCAATACTGGTACCCACGATGGGAGCCGCTTCCAGGCCCAATCTATCGGATGGGTTGAATAGCGCGGCTTGATGCTCCAATGGAATCCCCTCACACGTATCGGAGATCGAAAATCGCACCGAATCCGCGTCTAGAGATTGACTCCGAATCGCCACCGTACCGCCATCGCGTTGAATTAATTGGGGTGACTGAAACCGGACCATATTCGGAAAGTGAAGAATGGATAATTTTGACTACATCGTAATCGGAGCCGGGGCCGCTGGGTGTGTGTTGGTGAACCGCTTGTCGGAAGATGACGCGGCAACCGTTTGCGTTCTGGAAGCCGGGGGAGGGGATCGGCATCCGTTCATCCATATCCCGGCGGGTTTTGTCAAAACCCTCTATGGCGATAAGTTTGTGTGGTCATTCGAGACAGAGCCTTCGGACTCCCTCGGTGGCCGCAGCATTTCGGTGCCTCAGGGCAAGGTCGTCGGTGGGTCGAGTTCGGTCAACGGCATGGTCTACAATCGTGGCCAGCGCGCGGATTTCAATACCTGGGCGCAGATGGGGAATCGCGGCTGGGGGTTCGATGATCTGGTACCGTATTTCAAACGCTCCGAGACGCGTTTGGGGCCAGGCGATGACCGCTTTCGTGGGCGCGATGGCGAACTTCCCATTACGGATATGGACTGGATCAATCCGCTCGCCGAAGCCTTTCTCGATGCAGCCGAGGGTTTAGGCATTCCGCGCACGCCGGACTACAACGCTGGGTTTCAGTTCGGCGCCGGTTATTTTCAACGCTGCATTCACAAAGGTAAGCGGGTCAGCGCCGCTAAGGCTTTCCTGCGCCCGGCACTGCGGCGACGCTCAACCGAATTGCGCACCCGCGCCCAAGTGGTGGAGATCGTGCTCGAGGGAAACAAGGCAACCGGTGTGCGTTACCGCGATGGTGGTGGCAGCGAGCACATCGTCCAGGCCCGACGTGAGGTCGTACTTAGCGCGGGTGCGGTGAATTCGCCGAAGATATTACAGCTGTCGGGAATCGGACCCGGCGATCTATTGAGCGAAATTGGCGTACCGGTGCGAATCGATCGAGCGGGCGTGGGTGAGAATTTGCGCGACCACTATTCCGTTCGCATGACGGCGCGGGCGCGCAATGTGCAGACCATCAACGAGCGGGCGCGTTGGCCGCGCCTGCCGATCGAGGTCGCGAAATGGGCGATGGGTAAACCGAGCGTGCTGGCGCTAAGTCCGACTATTGGTTTCGTGCACGGCAAATCTCATCCGGATTTGGAGGAAGCCGACCTCCGTATTCTGTTCACGCCGGGTAGCTACATGGAGGGCAAGGTTTATGTGCTGGACGATCACCCAGGCATGACCTGCGGCGCGGCCCAGCCGCGTCCCGAAAGCTCGGGCTATGTGCGCGCGGTTTCCCGTGACCCGTCGGACGCGCCGTGCGTGCAGCCGAACTACCTGGCGGCGGAAGCGGATCAGCGGATCACTCTCGCTGGATTGAGATTGGTGCGCGCGCTCTTCAACAGCAAGGAGTTAGCGCCCTATTTCGAGTGTGAGACCTTGCCCGGACCGGGCGTGACCAGTGAGGACGAATTGCTCGACTTCGCCCGTCGGCGCGGCAATACCGGCTACCATTTGGTTGGTACCTGCCGCATGGGGCCCGACACCGACGCCACCGCCGTCGTCGACGATACGCTGCGAGTGCATGGGGTCACGGGGCTTCGGGTTGTCGACGCATCGATTATGCCGATGCTGCCATCTGCGAACACCTTCGCTTCCACCATCGCGATCGCCGAGAAGGCAGCGGATATGATTAGCACGCCCTGAATTGCCTCGGCGGCGATGTCGGATAGCTCTATTGAGGGAACAACCACGACTGGTCGCGAAAGATGGACCTTAAATTGTCGGCGGCGGACGAGGCTTTTCGCCTTGAAGTTTGCACCTTTCTGGATGAGAGCCTGACGCCCGAACTGCAAGAGGGTGCCGATAAACGCACCAGTCTGTGGCAAGACGTGCCGTCCTCCTTGACGTGGCAACGCATTCTGCATGTGAAAGGTTGGGTGGCACCCGACTGGCCGGCCGAATACGGTGGTACCGGCTGGTCCGTCGTGCAGCGCTATATTTTTGCCCAGGAATGCGCCCGTGCCCGCTGCCCCTCATTGATCCCGATGAGTCTTAAGATGTGCGGCCCGATGTTGATCGGCTATGGCACGGATGAGCAGAAAGCCCTCTACTTGCCGCGTATCCTGAGTGGCCAGGATTTCTGGTGCCAAGGTTATTCGGAACCCGGCTCCGGCTCCGATTTGGCGTCGCTCAGCACTATGGCGGTCGGCGACGGCGACGAGTATGTCGTTAACGGCACCAAGATTTGGACGAGCTATGCCCAGCACGCCAATATGATGTTCGCCCTGGTGCGGACCTCTACCGAGGGCAAGAAACAGGAAGGCATCTCGTTCCTACTGATCGACATGACCTCACCTGGAATCACGGTCCGCCCGATCATCAACATCGCGGGCGCGCATGAGCTGAACGAGGTCTTCTTCGAGGATGTGCGCGTCCCGAAGGCCAACCGGGTCGGGGAAGAGAACGACGGCTGGTCGGTCGCTAAATACCTGTTGGAGTTCGAGCGTTTCGCCATGGGCTCGGTCGAAGTCCGCCGCACCCTGGATCGGGTTGAGGCATTGGCGACGGCGATCCCGATGCAGGGTGAAACTTTAAAGGAAGACCCGGGTTTTCGAAGCAAGCTCGCTCAGCTCCGCATCGACAGGATGGTGCTGGAAGCCTCCGAGCAACGGGTGCTCGCCAAGCTGAGTGCGGGAGAACCACCGGGCCCGGCTTCGTCGCTATTGCGGGTCCAAAATGGAGAGACCCAGCAACGTGCCGATTTGCTCGGCGTGGAAGCGCTTGGATATTACGCCGCTCCCTATCAGCCCGAAGCGCTCGAAGTGGGCGCCAACATGCAGCCCATCTGCCCGGCGGAAGGCATCGCCTTCGTGCCGATGTATCTCAGCAACCGGATGAAAACCATCGCCGGCGGCTCGAGTGAAATCCAACGCAACATCGCGGCAAAGGTGATCTTGGGGCTTTAGGGCCAAACTTCCATTAAGAGACCTTCAGAAGCGCGAACTTCACTTCGATTTGGTCCGTAAAATCTTCGTGTTTCGGGATGTAGGGTTTCGGCTCAGTGATCTCCAGCACTTCACACATTCCGCGCGATGTTAGCTCCGCGATCATGCTGTCGAACTCCCGTTCCTGCCAAAGGTCGTCCCGGTGGGTGAACACGAATGCGCCGCCGGGGTGGATGATGCGGCCGAGATCTGCGAGGAGAGCAGCCGGGTCGGCGATATAGGTCATGACACCGATGCTGGCCGCGCCGTCAAAGGTATTGTCGGCGAAGGGCAGGGGTGTTTGTTGCAGGTCGACCCGGCGTAACGACGCGTAACAGCCGCGTGTCCCGGCTCGCTTTAGGGACGCTTCGGAGATGTCGACCCCTTCGACCCGGCACTCGAGGCGGTTTGAAAGTTTTTCGGCGAATTGCCCGGTGCCACATCCAAGGTCGAGGACCTGGCTCCCTGGTTGTAGGTGTTTGGTAAGCATCGCGGCGGCGACGTCCGGGGCCGTGTAGTCCCATTCGGCAAGCTCTTTATCGTAGCGGGCGGACCAGTCGTCGTAATAGGCTTTGACCGCGGCCGTATCCGTCGATCCGTTCTTTAGCGTGTCGAACTCGGCTTCGTTATCTTCGTCCACGATCATCTTTCCTACTGTCCGCTGTTTTGCATGCGCTTCACTTTCGCATCGACCTTGGCGACTAACCCTGCGAGGCCTTCGCGCTTCAGGATGGATGTGTATTCCGAGCGCTGCTTGGCGAGTTCGCTGTATTTTCCGTCGAGAAAGATGTCGATCACCAACCAGTGCTTTTCCTTTTCCCGCATGAGGTAATTGAGCGCGATTTTCTCACCGTCGTTCTTGATGATATTTGATTTCACCAGGAGAGTGTCGCGCGGCGCTTTCTGCAAGCCGACGATCTCGAACGTCTCACCCGAATAGCCATCGAAGCGATCAGCATATGTGGAGACCCAGAGGCGCTCGAAGGTGGCGACGAGTTTTTGTTGGTCGGTTGGCGAGAGACCGCGCCAGTAACGCCCCGCCGAGAACCGCGCCATGAAGCCGAGATCGAAACTATCCAGCATAACAGGGGAGAGGGTTTTGTAACGGCCGCCAAATTTCAGCGTCTCCGCGTTCTGCATGATCGACAGCAGAGTGGCATTGAAAAGCTCTATCTTTTGCATGGCCGCGTTGGGTTGCGCTGTCGCGGGGGCAGCTAGAACGGTGACAACGAGTAGGGCAGTCGACCAAAATTTGATCCAACGGAGTAGCATATTTTTCTCCGGCAGTGACGAGAGCGAACCGATCATAGGGAGAATTACGCCGATTCTATGGCGCGTGTAAAATGGCGGAAACATTTCCGCAATATCTTGTCCCCGATGCCGCCGATGGATATCGTCCCGCCTGCCCGGACGGTTGGGTGGAATTCTAAAAATGGGACAGTGTATTGCACGCGATCAAACGCATATTGGAGATATGGATCGACGTGGTCCGCCGGTTCGCCTGGGGCGTGATCATCGGCATTTGCGCGCTGACCTATGCGCTGTTCACCTATACTGCTGACAATTTGACCATCAACACGAATACGACGGACATGCTGTCGAAAGAGCTGCCGTTCCGCCAACACTACATCGCCTATAAGGAAGTCTTCCCACAGGACAGCGATTTGATCACGGTCGTGGTTGAAGCGGCGACGCCGGATCGCGCTGATGTGGCGGCCTTGGCGCTGGCGGCGCGGTTGCGGCAATTGCCGGCGCATGTGGAGAAACTTTACGATTTCGCGGGCGAGGACTTCTTTCGCCGAAACGGTTTGCTCTACCGCGATGTGGCGGAGCTGGAAGAACTCGCCGACCGGCTGTCACAAGCGCAAGGATTATTGGGAGCACTCAGTGACGACACCAGTTTGCGCGGGTTGTCGGGCGTCTTGGAGCTTGCCATTGATGAGAGTAGCGATGGCAACGAACCCATTGGCGATCTGTCGAAGGTCTTCGGGCGAATTGCCGACGTGATCGCGGCGCGTCGGGCGGGTGAATTCGAGGAATTGTCTTGGCAGTTGATGATGTCGGACGAGGCGCCGAAGCCGAGCGATCTGCGGCGCTTTTTGCAGGTACGGGTGAATGCGGATTGGTCGAGCCTATCGCCTGCCGCGCCTGCGATGGACGCGATTCGAGCGACGGCGCGGGAACTGGGCCTGACACCGGAGAACGGCGTTCGCGTCCGACTGACCGGCGGCCTGGCCCTCTCGACCGAGGAATTGTCAAGTGTCTTCGAAGGCGCCAAGGCCGCGAGCCTTTTATCCCTTGCCATGGTATCGCTGTGCCTGTTCTTTGGCTTGCGCTCTTTCGTTCTGGTCGGGGCGACGATCGTGACCTTGGTGTGCGGATTGATTTGGACCGCGGGTTTCGCGACTTTCGCCGTCGGGCATCTTAACCTGCTGTCGGTGGCCTTCGCGGTTTTGTTCATCGGGCTTGGCGTCGATTTCGGTATTCACTTCGCTTTGCGCTATGCGGAGGAATCTCACGGGGTGGCGGATCGTGGCACAGCGCTGCGGAGCGCGGCGATGGGGGTCGGCGGCGCTATGACGCTTTGCGCGGTATCGGCCGCCATCGGATTCTACGCATTTCTGCCGACGGCCTATTTAGGGCTCGCCGAGCTTGGCCTGATTTCCGGGACCAGCATGTTCATTGCCCTGTTCATGAGCCTCACTTTGTTGCCGGCCGTGCTGGCGGTTGTGCCGCTGCGGTCGAGACCCGCACGGCCAGAGATGGAAGCGGATCCTACGTTTACATTCTTCTCCAGTCATGGCGGTAAGGTGAGTGTTGCCTTTGCGATCTTAGCCTTCGGCGCGGCTTGGATGACGCCGCAGGTGCGGTTCGATTTCGATCCCTTAAATCTCCAAGACCCGAATACTGAATCGCTGCAAACCACATTGGAGCTGATCCGAGACAGCGAAACGTCACCAAAGACGATTTCGATCATCCGACCGAGTCTCGAGGAAGCGCGCGCGTTGGCGGTAAAACTGGCGGGGTTAAAGGAAGTCGCGAAAGCGGTTTCTGTCTCCAGCTTCGTGCCGGAGGCCCAGACGGAAAAGTTGACGCTCATCGGCGACCTGGCCTTCGTTCTGCTGCCGGTATTTGAAACTACGTCGAAGAAACCATTGCCATCGGTGGCAGAGGAGCGGGCGGCGCTGGTTAGGTTGTCGGAAAAGTTGGACGGGGTGCCATTGGGCAAGGAAGCGGCACGGCTACGTAGTGAACTTAAAGTGTTCCTGGCAGAGGCAACAAACGAGACGACGGTTAAGACATTGAGGGATGCCTTGTTGGGGCTCTATCCGCGTTTGGTCGGGCAATTACAGACGGCCCTTCAGGCGCGCGAAGTTGTCCTGTCGGATATACCGGCGGAATTGCGCGAACGGTTTCTCTCGACTAGTGGAATTGCGCGGATCGAGGTAACGCCCGCATTCAGCGTTGAGGATAACCCAGCGCTACGACGGTTCATCGAGGGGGTGCAAGCCATCGCGCCGAAGGCGACGGATAGCCCCGTAGTGATTTTGGAGGCGAGCCGCGCTGTTGTTGGAGCCATCCTGCAGGCGGCGATCACCGCGGGCGTCTTGATCCTCTTGATGTTGTTCTGTCTGTTACGCAGCCTACGCGATACGTTGTTGGTGTTTTATCCGCTGGTCGTGGCCGGATTACTGACCGTCGCAACGGCGGTTCTCTTCGATCTACCATTCAACTTCGCAAATGTCATCGTCCTGCCATTGCTGATGGGATTGGGGGTGGCGAGCGGTATTCATCTGGTTATGCGGTCACGGGACGCCCGTACCGGTATTGCTCTGTTGCGCACGAGCACGCCGCGCGCCGTGACTTTTAGTGCGCTGACGACGATTCTCTCTTTTGGAAGTCTCGCGGTCTCGACCCATCGCGGTACCGCCAGCATGGGCATTCTGTTGACTATCGCCATCGGCTTTACATTGCTCGGCGGATTGATTGCATTGCCGGCATTGATGGGATGGCTTGATGCCCGCAGGTCTGAACCGTCCTAGGGAGCGGTTTTCGATGTAATTGGCATGCGCCACCCGATGGTGAAGCCCAACGCAATCCAGACGATTTCACGGATCCGTTTGACGAGTGAGATGGCAACACCGGATGCCCCGTCACCGGTAATGGCAGCCGTTACCATGAATAACGCGCCTTCCTGGGTGCCGAGGCTCAATGGGATGAAAAATGTCGCGGCGCGGGTGAGCTGGACGGCCGATTCCAAAATCCATGCTTCCCATATCGAGATTGGCGATCCGAGGAATACGGCGATGACGAATACTTCCATCGTACCGACGATCCAATTCAAAAAAGCGAGGGACGTCGCGCGGGAAAATCGCCCGCCGCTGCCGGAATAGAATTGCAGCAATTCGTGCTCGAATGACTTCATACCTTCGAACCACTTGTGCAACGGTTTGCCGAAGCGTGAACGGAAGAAAGCGCCGCCGGTCCGGCTGAAACCGCGAAACCGTTGGACGCAGAAGAACCCCGTGATACCGAGGCTGAAGGCGAGCAAGCCGATGCCTGCTGAAAATTTCAACGCGATGGAGAATTGCGGAGATAGGAGGATCAGTCCGTATCCAATACAAAGATAGGCGACCAAGGCGATAAGATTGATGGTTTTCGCCAATACCAGTGATGCGATTCCTTGGTCGTACGCGACGCCGAGAACGTTTTTCAACAGCGCTGCTTTTACCGGCTCGCCGCCCATGGTCCCCAGTGGTGTCGCGATATTGAACGCCTCGCCGACCATCCTGATCTTCCACAGATCATAGAGTTGCCGAAAGCGGCCTCCGAGCCTCTCAATGGTGAGATGCCAAGACGCCGTATCGATCAAGAATCCTACAAAATAGATCGCCAGGACACTAACAGCGCCGAAAAAACCAATTTCGGTAAGCTTGTCGAGGATAAGACCGGTATCGGAGTTTTGGATAACGAGGAGAAGGAGGCCCACCCCAAATATTAAATAAAATAATGTGAGGAGCCGACGTTTCATCAAAATTATTCCAGAGGCAACTTGTCTTCCGCTTATGCGCCGAGAGAGCCTACCGTCTAAAATGGGCAACGGAAAGCTGAAGACCGTTTGGGAAAACTGGGCTGGACGCCATGACTGGTGGTCGCTAATAGTGCAGATTCACTATGCTTATCGCAACTTGTGATTGCTTTTAGGCGGTTTTTGGCTCTTCGATGGATGTGCGACAGGTCGGCCGCGAGCTTTGAGAGATGAAGTGATGAAAGCTATAATGTTGGCTGCGGGTCTGGGATCACGGATGGGCCAGAACGTTGGGTTTCCCCCGAAAGTTCTACTGCGATTCGGGGGTGTTAGCCTACTGGAACGCCATATCCGAATTCTCAAGAGTTTGAACATTTCTGAATTGGTAATCGGTGTCGGTTATAATGAAGATATGATCCATGAGGAACTAGAACGCATCGGTGCGGGAAGTTTTGTGCGGACAATTACGAATCCCGACTTCGCGCTTGGCGCCATCACGACATTGTGGTCGGTCAGGGAAGAATTTCAGGCGGGTGGACCGATTGTCATGATGGACGGCGACGTCTTGTACGATCAGAGTTTGATGGCGCATTTGGTGAATGGAGGCGAGGAGGATTGTCTTCTCTTCGATAGCGATATTGAACCCGGCGAGGAGCCGGTAAAGATTTGCCTCTCCGGTGATACCATCGTCGATTTTGGGAAAATGCCCGAGATCACTCATGACCGCTTTGGTGAATGGGTCGGATTTACCCGCTTTTCGGCCGAACAAGCGGCCCGGATTCCGCAGTATGTGGCTCCCTATATAGAGAGGGGAGAGACCGGACAAATCTATGAGGTGGCAATTCGCGATCAGCTAATCGATGCCGATCCCAGCGTCTTTAAGATTGCCGATATTACTGGACAACCATGGATCGAAATTGACTTTCCGGAAGATGTTGAGAACGCGGAGCGCGAAATTTTGCCGCGATTGGAGCCATTGCCCTAAATGTCCGAAAAACCGCGCCCAAATCAACTAGCATTGGATCAGCGCATTGCGAAATTCGCTGCCCGCGAATTGGCGAGGTTACCGGTCACACCGAATATGGTGACGGGCGCGAGTATTCTGGTCGGTGTTCTAGCAGCGGGATTGTTCGCTCAAGGCGGCGCGGTCGCGTATTGGGGAGCCGGCGTTTTTGTTGTCGTGGTGTGGATGGACCATGTCGATGGAGAACTCGCGCGACAGACCGGCACGACGAGTGAGTTCGGTCATTATTTCGATCATGCGGCTGCCATGCTCAACTACGTGATGATGTTTATCGGTGCGGGTTTCGGCCTTGATGAAGGAATTTTTGGAATATCGGGACTTCTTCTTGGCATAGGGGCCGGGATCGGTGTGGCGGCGATCATGTCCGTACGGGTTTATGCGGAAGAGCGAATTAGCCGTTCATTCGTCAAGCAGACGGTGCGTGCAGGCTTTGAAATTGAGGATATTCTTTACATTGTCGCACCGATTACATGGGTTGGACTGCTCGATTATTTTATCCTGCTTGCGGGCATCGGGGCGCCGCTCTTTTTGCTATATGTCATCTGGGATTGTCGTCGGGAAATGCAGCATCAGGGAAACAACAACTGATGCCGACATTACTCACCGGCGCGACGGGGTTTGTGGGATCGGCGGTTCTCCGTCAGCTTTTATTCGCGGGGTATGACGTCCGCGTTCTCGCTCGGCCAAATAGTGATCGCCGTAATCTCGAAGGTCTGGAGTGTGAAATTGCCGAAGGTGATCTGAACGAGCCGGAGTCTCTTCGCGCGGCGGTTCGAGGATGCGAAAACCTGTTCCACGTCGCGGCTGATTATCGTCTGTGGACGCCTGACCCGACGGAGCTCTATCAGACGAATGTTGCCGCAACGGTCGATTTGTTTCGTGCTGCTGCCGATGCAGGAGTAACTCGGATGCTCTACACGAGCAGCGTCGCGACTCTGGGGATCAATCCGGATGGCAGACCATCCAACGAGACCACGCCGGTGAGCGTTGACGATATGGTTGGCCACTACAAGCGGTCGAAATTTCTTGGCGAAAAAGCCGTCTCCGCGTTGGTCCGCGACGACGGGTTGCCGATCGTTATTGTCAATCCGTCGACGCCGATCGGGCCACGGGATGTAAAGCCGACACCGACAGGTCGTATAATTGTTGAAGCCGCCGCCGGCCGCATGCCCGCTTATGTTGATACGGGCTTGAACGTGGTTCATGTCGAAGACGTCGCGGTCGGCCATCTACTGGCATTCGAGAAGGGGCAGATCGGCGCAAGATATATTTTGGGTGGGGAAGACCTTTCGTTGCGGGATATTCTGATCAAAACCGCAGCTATCGTTGGCCGAAAGCCACCGCGTATTAGCTTGCCGCGAGGGCCGCTTTTTCCGCTCGCATACGCCACGGAATGGTTGGCTAAATTGCGCAATTCTGGTGAACCGATGTTGACGGTAGATAGTTTGCGAATGTCGCGAAAACGCATGTTTTTCTCCTCCGCGAAGTCGGAAAAGCAACTCGGATACACTGCGAGACCCGCATTGGAGGCACTGCAGAATGCTATCCGGTGGTTTCGTGACAATGGATATCTCTAGGCCGATATGACGCTGCCATATGACCAAAGGTTGGCCAAGCTCCTTATGAGACCCGTGAGCAGGACCAACATACATCCGAATGCGGTGACCTTGTTTAGCCTTGCCTTAGGCGTTTCGTCCGCATGTATATTTGCGTTTGCGGATTTGGCGCTACAGTCGTTGGCCGCTTTAGTATTCATGTTGGCCGTGTTTGTCGATCATATGGATGGTGAACTTGCCCGCATGTCGGGTAAGACGAGTGTATTCGGTCATTATCTCGACTATCTGGTGGGGGCGGCGAATTACACTTTTCTGTTTTGCGGGCTTGGCCTTGCCGTTTATCGCGTGACGGGGATTGAGTTCGCGCTGTGGCTCGGTACGGCTGTGGGATTGTCGAATGTCGTTATTGTGTCGCTGCGTATTTATATGGAGCGACGTTTCGGCGCGGAAGCGGTGGCGCACCCGAGTGCCAGTGGGATGGAGATCGAGGATTTTATCTATCTGATTGGACCCATCACTTGGCTTGGCGGTTTGGACTATTTTTTCTGGGCATACGGGGTGGGGACACTGGGTTATTTGGGGTGGACGGTTTTTGAGTTGTTGATACGCGACAGAAGCGCTTAATTGTATTGAATACCTTAGATTCGTCAGCATTTGAAATTTAGGGCAATCGGCAGCGAGGGCTGGGATATAGCTGTTGAGTTTGCTAAGAGAATAGCGGCGCTTTAATAGTGGGCTCTGTGTTGGCCCCCGGTAAATGATATCTTGACTATGGAAGAGCACGGGTTGTTGCTACGGCGACAAAATTTCGGCGAGGGAAGGACATTCGAATGCGAGTGATTTTGGCGCAACCCAGAGGTTTCTGTGCGGGCGTGGTGAGGGCCATTGACATAGTCGAACTGGCTTTGAAGAAGTATGGGCCGCCGGTCTATGTCCGGCATGAAATTGTGCATAACAAACGGGTTGTTGAGGATCTCAAGGCGAAGGGCGCGGTTTTCGTTGAGGAATTAGACGAGGTACCCGACGATGCCATTACCGTGTTCAGTGCCCACGGGGTTTCACAGAAAGTAGCCGATAACGCTCACTTGCGGCATCTACCGGTTATCGATGCGACCTGTCCGCTAGTTGCGAAGGTGCATAAGGAAGGCCAGCGCTATTCCGCGCAGAATTATGATATCGTTCTGATCGGGCACGAAGGCCATCCGGAAGTCGAGGGTACGATGGGGCGGATACCGGGAACGGTGTATCTTGTTTCGTCGACCGAGCATGTCAGCAGCCTAGAAGTCAAAAATCCGGACAGGCTCGCCTATGTGACGCAGACGACGCTGAGCGTGGATGATACCCGCGATGTGATCGACGCGCTTAAGCAACGCTTCCCGAAGATTGTTGGCCCGGACGTTAAGGATATTTGCTACGCCACGCAAAACCGCCAATCGGCGGTGCGCAAACTGGCGACGGAAGTTGACCTTCTGCTTGTCGTGGGCGCGCAAAACAGCTCAAATTCGAATCGTCTCCGCGAGATCGGCGCAGAATTGGAAGTGCCAAGCTATTTGATCGATGACGCCAAGGCTTTTAACACGAAATGGCTTGATGGGGTTGAGTCGGTAGGAATTACCGCCGGAGCTTCCGCGCCTGAGGCGTTGGTGCAAGAACTGATATCACTTCTCAGTGAATTGGGTGATGTTGATTTTGTTGATTTTGACGGAATCCATGAGGATGTGTCGTTCAAGCTGCCGTCGGAATTACAAGGCGTTGCCGCGTAACTGTTTCGGGGGAGAGGGGCGCGTCCTGGACGCGAAATTCGCTCGAAAATCAAAGGAATTGAATTAGTGCCAGTACCAGTTCGACAGCAAGCGCGGGTCGCCACATATATTCTGAAGCAGAAGCTTTTGGGCCGTGAGCGCTATCCCTTGGTCCTTATGCTGGAGCCGTTGTTCCGCTGCAATTTGGCGTGTTCCGGGTGCGGTAAGATTGACTATCCCGACGCCATCTTGAACAAACGTTTGAGCGTTGAGGATTGCATGGCCGCCGCTGATGAATGCGGCGCACCGATGGTCGCGATTCCGGGTGGCGAACCGCTGCTTCATAAGGAAATCGGCGAGATCGTAAAAGGGCTGGTAGCGCGCAAGAAATATGTCTCGCTTTGTACCAACGCTCTATTGCTTGAGAAGAAACTCGATCTTTTTGAGCCATCGCCCTATTTGTTCTTCTCCGTTCATCTGGACGGTCTCAAGAAAGAACATGACAAGTCGGTCTGCCAAGACGGTGTCTTTGATCGTGCGGTAAAGGCGATCAAAGCGGCACAAGCCGCCGGTCATACGGTCAACGTCAATGCGACAATATTTGATGGTACAGGGGCGGATCGGGTCGCTGATTTCTTGGACTTCTGCGAGGATAGTGGAATTTCCGGGGTAAGTATTTCGCCGGGCTATGCTTACGAGCGTGCGCCGAATCAGGAACATTTCTTGAGTCGTCAAAAAACCAAACAGCTATTCCGCGATATCTTTGCGCGCGGTAAGGATCGCAAGTGGCCAATTAGCCATTCCAGTCTTTTCTTAGATTTCCTTGCGGGCAACCAGACTTATCAATGTACCCCTTGGGGAATGCCGACGCGCAATATCTTCGGTTGGCAACGACCCTGTTACCTGCTCGGAGAAGGCTATGCACCGAGTTTCCAAGCCTTGATGGAAGAGACCGAGTGGGAACAATACGGCACGGGGAAATATGAGAAATGCGCCGACTGTATGGCACATTGCGGATATGAGCCGACGGCCGCGGCGGATGCGCTGTCCCATCCGATCAAAGCGCTAATGACCTCTCTTCGCGGTATCCGGACGGAAGGTCCGATGGCGGAGGAAATTGATATGTTGGCGCAACGGCCGGCGGAATTTATCTTCGAGAAGATGGTCGAAAATCTGGCAACCGATCCTGTGTCTAAAGACGGTGCCTCAAAATCCGAGCGCAGCGACGCGGCGTAAACTCGCTAGGGCCGTGGATGAGTCACAGCCCAATCGCATCAGTCCTGGAAGTTCCCAAGGGCGTAGCATCAGTTCTAGCAAAACGGCGAGGGGTCGTGTCGTGCCGTCCGGCGCGAGTCCTTCGAGTACGGCTATGGGCAACTTTCGCGATGCCGGGTCTGCAATGCTTCGGATCGCGATAAACGGGATATTATGACGGGTGGCCACGGCCGCGACGCCGCTGCTTTCCATATCTACCGCCAGAGCACCAGTGCGGGCGAACAACGCGGCTTTTTCTGATGCTGTGGCGGCGGCTTTCTCCATTGTCGCGATCGTACCGCAGGTAAAGTCAACGTTTGGGGCAAGAGTTTCCGTTAACGCGTGGTACCAAGCTTCATCTGTTTGAAATTGTTCTCCAGTGCCATCGATAACGGATTTGGCGAGAATTATGTGACCGGGTGTAAGTGTTGGCTCCAAGGCCCCGGCGATACCAAAGCTCACCAAGGCATCAGCTCCATTGCTTACCAGATACTCAGCCCCCGCATAAGCACGCCCAGGGCTACCTCCGGCGCAGAAGGAGAGCTTGTATTTATCATTTATATGAATTGGCACACTCTCGAGACAGGCCGTCTCCGAGCGCATGCCCGTGACAATACCGAGGCGGCTCACATGCCGAAGGGAACTGTACCTGTGTTCCCTTTCTTCAAATTTCGATAGCGCGACAATGCCCAGAGTGGGAAGTAGACGCTGTATCCGTGATATTTCAAATAGAAGACCTTTGGGAAGCCGACGGCAGTGTACCATGGCTCTTCCCAGGTCGAGCCGTTACGCGGAGATTCGATCAGGAATTTGACGCCGCGCTTGACGCTTTCGCTGTCTGCTTCCCCCGCTGCCATCAAACCTAGAATCGCCCAAGAGGTTTGCGATGCCGTGCTCGCTTTAACGACTTCTTTGGTTTCGTCCCAATACGTCGAGCCGTCTTCACCCCAGCCGCCATCCTCGCCCTGTTGCGCTTTGAGCCAGTCAACTGCCTTACGGATATATGGTGCGTTCATGTCCTCACCCGCCGCGTTCAACGCGCAAAGAACGGACCATGTACCATAGACATAATTGGTGCCCCAACGACCAAACCAAGATCCGTTTTCTTCCTGATCAGCCTTGAGGTATTCAACACCGCGGGTGATTTCGCTGGTGTATTTTTCATCGTCGAGCTGGGCTAACATTCCGACGCAACGCGCCGTAACGTCGGCTGTAGGCGGGTCCAATAATGCCCCGTGATCGGCGAAGGGGATGTGATTCAGGTATTCGTATGTATTATCCGCATCGAACGAGCCCCATCCGCCGTTCTTGCTTTGCATCCCAACGATCCACTCAGCGGCACGCTCGATGTTCTGGCGGAATTTTTTGCGGTCCATCCTGTCCAGTGCCAAGGCCACAAGGGCGGTATCGTCGACATCGGGGTAGTAATCGTTGGCGTATTCGAACGGCCAGCCGCCAGGTCGAAGGCCGGGGCGGTTATCTGCCCAGTCGCCTTCAACGTCGAGAATTTGCTTCTCCGCCAGCCAGGTTGCGGCGCGGCTGAGTTCCTTTGTCTCGTCTGAACAGTTCGCTTCTGCGAGCGAATGCACCGCCAATCCGGTATCCCAGATTGGTGAAAGACAAGGCTGGCAGAAGCCTTTCTCGTCATCCAAGCGGAGTAATTTCTGGATAGATGATTTGGCGGTGAGCAAGTCGGGATCGTCTTTCGGATATCCAAGCGCTTCGAATGCCATGACGGCATTGGCCATTGCCGGGAAGATACCGCCAAGGCCATCTTCGCCATTGAGCCGAGGTTTGATGAATTTAACTGCTGCTTTTAACGCACGTTGCCGTGCCGTCCGCGGTAACATCGGCTCAATTTTCCGCAAAATTTTATCGATACCAAGAAACAACTCACCCCAAGCGGAGCCCGTTGGATTGTGCAGATAGCGAGCTTCATCTTCCGGTTTGCGGATAAAAAGCTCTTCAATGTTAATGCCGCGCGGATTTTTGGCCCGTGGTTTCAGAGCCATAAGAATGAGTAGCGGGACGAGTACCGTGCGAGACCAATAAGAAATCTTGCTGAGATGGAACGGAAACCAGTTCGGCAACAGCATGATCTCAACCGGCATAACGGGCACGGCGCGCCACGGCACTTGCGCGAACAAGGCGAGAGTTATCCGGGTGAAGACATTGGCGCTCGCGGCACCGCCGGCTGCAAGAATAGCATCTCGTGCGCGCGTCATATGTACGGCATCCGGCGATTCGCCGACGAGTTTGAGGGCAAAATAAGCCTTCACACTGGCGCTGATATTAAATTCACCGCCATAGAATAGCGCCCAACCGCCGTGATCACCTTGAATGGTTTTCAAATAGGCGGCGAGTTTCTTTTCCGAGACATCATCAATTTCATCGAGATAATGATGGAGCAGAATGAACTCCGCCGGTATCGTTGCATCGGCTTCTAGATCGAATACCCAATGACCATCCTCCGCCTGCATCGATTTTAAATCGTCGCGTGCTTCGTGGATGGTTGATTCGACCTGGGACAGCAATGTCCTGTCATCAGCCAGTTGTTCGTTTAGTAAGGCATCCATGCCTTATATGGTCCCCATCGCCAATTGTATCGGCAGTTCTGGATTCGGATATTTTATATTGTCGGAATTACCATCTGGTGCGCGATAAATTTGTCGAGATACAGTCACTTGTCAAGTAATGTGCTGCAAAATTGCAACACAACCGCAATGCGATGGTGTGACTTCATGAATTTGCCTCGTTTATGACCGCCGCTGCGTGGTTACCGGAGCGAATCGAGCCTTCGATGGTCGCTGGGAGGCCAGTATTGGTCCAGTCCCCCGCGAGATAAATATTTTCGTATTTGCACCGCGTGGCGGGTCGTTCGCGAATCGATGCTGGTGTCTGGGCGAATGTGGCTCGTTTTTCCTTCACGATTCGGTGCCGGGCGGGGATTCTCTTGGGAACCCCAACCACCGCGCGGTGTATGTCGGCCCATATCATATTGGCGATCTTGTCGGCGGCTAACTGAGCTAGGGCATCGGCGGCGCTGACGGTGACGGAAATGATATCTTCACGAAAAAAAATCCAATGCGCCGTTCCGCCGATCACGCCGATAAGACCGGCATTGTCCGGCGATGCGGGTATTTGTTCCAACCGAAAGTGAGCGTTGACGATTGGGTGGGTTTCCTTCGGGGTTTTCACTCCCGGCAACAATGTTTGGGCGACATGGGGGGGAACGGCCAAAATGACAATGTCGTTCTCTTGCAACTCAATTAGGCGGTCGGTGAAATGGAGCGCCGTCGCACGACTATCCTCATAGTCGATCTCGCGCAGGCGGGTGTTGGGTGTGAAGGCAACCCGGCTATGTTCGAGGTAAGCCAAGGCAGGTGTCACGAAGGTCTCGGACAATCCGGTTTTTGCCATGCGTGGCATACAATTGGCACCGCCCCGTCCAAAGGTTTCCCGAAGTACTGTCGCCAACAACACAGCTGAACCGTCTTCGGCGGGTGTATTGAGGACGCCGACGGCGAAGGGTTCCCAAAAGCAGCGAAATAATTGGCTTTCTGTATCGACGACGTTGCGCAGGGCCACATCCGAGCCGACAGTCAAAAGTTTTAACGCTTTCACATAATCCCACAGGCTGGTGCCTGGGATACGCCGCTCCGCATTCAGCAGCCATCCGGGCCACCGGCCTTGCTCGACTTCCACCGTCCAGCGTTGGTCGTTCGCCAGATCGACGAACGGGAAGAGCGCTCTGTCAGGGCCGACCAATTCATCGGAAGCGCCGATGACGCTCAGATAATCGCGGACGGCGGTATTGCCGCTGAGCAGGAGATGATTACCGTTATCAATGATGCATTCAAGACGTTCGTCATGATAGGAGCGGCAACGACCCCCCGCATGCCCGGCGCTGTCGTAAAGGGTTATGTTATGCCGTTTGTCAGCGGCCAGACGAACCGCACAGGCGAGACCGGACATTCCGGCTCCGATAATGTGAACAGTTGCCATGACGCTTAAAACAGTCCGTAGCGCAGCAGAATCCAAATTTTCACGGGTTTCGATACTTTGACCGGCGTGTTCAGCCGTGTCCATCCACGCTTGATCAGACCGTCGAGCACGCGGCGGTAGACCTGCATCATCAATACGGCGGGTCGTATATTATTTCGCGAACACTCAGCCATCGCCGCTTCGGCATCTGCGTAATGCCGTTGAGCGATTCGAGAGAGGTCTTCACAGACTGCTGGTAGACCGGGTTGATCTATGACTTCACTCGGATCGCGGGTCGAAATACCGTGTCGGTCCAACAAGTCACTTGGTAGATAGAGCCGGTCGCGTTCGGCGTCTTCCGTGATATCGCGCAAAATATTTGTCAGTTGAAGGGCGCGTCCGAGCGAAGTCGCGACATGCTGTGCCGCCTCGCCGCTATCGCCGAAGACTCGCACGGACAACCGCCCGACGGCGCTCGCGACGCGGTCACAATATTGGTCCAATACGGCCATTTCCGGGCCGTGGGTCGCGGTTTCGTCCGCATCCATCTCCATGCCGTCGATTAGGTCCAACAGATCTTGCTTCTGAAGTCCGTATTGCGCAATGGCGGTGGCCAGGGCACGACCTGTTAGGCTGTTCGGGTGCCCGGCAAAAATGCGGTCGATTTCTTCGCGCCATCCCTTGAGGAGGCGCCGCTTCTCCGTGAGTTCTAACGGGTCATCCGCGATATCGTCGACTTCCCGGCAGAAGGCATAGATCGCATACATGGCCTCGCGTCGTTCCGTCGACAGCACCTTGATGCCGGAGAGAAACGAGCTGCCGGATGCCATGGAGACCTGTCGCACATGCTGTTGTGCCGCATTGTCCATCTCTTCCATGGATTGAAAGTCCTGGGATTCCGTCGTGGCACTCATGCGTCGCTCGGTTAGGCGCTGGCCAATTCGGCGGCGGTTTTATCGGCCCCGATGGCAAGGAGTGCGGTTTGGACGATATGG
>JBMYRC010000032.1:0-36208 GCA_049601975.1 Alphaproteobacteria bacterium
ATGAGCTCGCTCAATCCCGTGGCGGCGAACGCGTTGGCGCGAGCGAGCGAACCCTTTCCCAGGCGGGCGGGTGCGGCCGCCGCGATGTTCGGCTCCATGCAGTTCCTTCTCGGTGCCATTGCCGGGACTGCGGTTGGGCAGTTCCATGATGGCACGCCGCTTCCAATGGCGGCTATCATTGGTGCCTGCGGGGTTTTGTCTCTTCTGGCCTATTATTGGTCGGGCAGCGGCGGGAATGATTAAACGACGAACGCTTGCCGCCGGACGCATTGCGCGCAAAAATACCGACTGACGTGTTGCGACAACACAGGAGGAAACGCCATGGACCAGCCCCAACCGCAAGTGATCGAAGGCCCAGAGGCCTGGCATGGACGGGAGATGGCATCCGATCCGCGCTGGCAGTTCCAGCTTTCCAGTGAAGATATCGCCGAGCTTGAAGCCGCGCTCGAAGATGTGCGAAGCCGCGGGCTTGCCTGGCGAGAAATGACAACAAAAGACGATTTCCCGCTCGACCGTTTCGCTGAAAAACTTGAACGTGTCACTGAAGAATTGGAAGAAGGTGGGGGCCTGGTAAAAATGAAAGGGTTTCCCGTCGATCGTTTCGATGAGGAAGACCTGAACCGGATTTGGTATGGCGTGTGCCTCAATCTCGGCACGCCCATCTATCAGAACTATCGCGGCGAATTGCTGCGCGACATCGTCAATGAACAACAAGACACCGACGCGGTGAACGACAACCGATTGTTCGCCAAGGACGGTAGCGTGTTCCATTCCTCGCGGGCGCGGACCGCGAGTAGCGGTCCGCTGCGCTTTCACACCGACCGGGCGGATGTCGTCGGCCTATTCTGCATCCATCAGGCCGCGAAGGGGGGTATTTCCCAATTGGCGAGTTCTGTGCGGGTCAACAATGAGATCATCAAGCGGCGACCGGATTTAGCCGCACTGTTATATGATGTCGTCCATCGCTCGCGTCACGGTGAGGAGAAGGACGGGCGGCTCAATACATACGGTATCCCCGTCTTCGGTTTGCGCGATGGCAAATTCACCAGCCATTATTCGCGAACCTATGTGGAGGCGGCACAAGAGCTCGACACGGTGCCGCGGATGAGCGACGCGCAGTGGGAAGCGCTCGACTTGTTGGCGGAAGTCGCGGCGGAAATCTGTATGGAAATGAGGTTTGAGCCGGGCGATATGCAGCTGGTCAACAATCACGTCATCTATCATGCGCGCACCGCTTACGAGGATGGCGCGGACAAGCGTTGTCTAAAACGCATCTGGCTTTCCATGCCGAACAGCCGGGCATTACCGGAAGACCAAGCCGCACTGTGGCGCAATGTTGAGCCCGGGGCGCTTCGCGGCGGGATCGTCCAAGCCTGACGAACACGCGTTCTCCCGCATTGCCAAATAGCGCGCCGTCGCTAGGATCGCGCCCATGTCCTATGAATCTCTCCGCGACTTCATCGAAAAGCTCGAGCGGGACGGACGTCTGGTCCGTATCGCGCATCCGGTCTCCCCGACTTTGGAGATGACGGAAATCCAAACCCGGGTCTTGGCTGAGGGCGGCCCGGCATTGCTGTTTGAGAATGTCGTGCGCGACGACGGCACACCTTACGGCATGCCCGTCCTCACCAATCTATTCGGCACCGTCGAGCGGGTCGCCTGGGGCATGGACCGGGAGCCGGACCAATTGCGCGAGGTCGGCGAGACCTTGGCCTTCCTGCGCCAGCCGGAGCCGCCTGGCGGATTTCGCGAAGCGCTTTCGCACTTGCCGTTGCTGAAGACCGTGATGGCGATGAAGCCGAAGACGGTCTCCTCCGCGCCCTGCCAAGAAGTGGTGTTGACCGGCGAGGATATCGATTTGTCGTCGCTGCCGGTCCAGACCTGTTGGCCGGGCGAGCCGGCCCCGCTCATCACTTGGCCGTTGGTCGTCACTCAAGGCCCCAACCCCGGCGGCAACAAGGCAGATGCATACAACCTCGGTATCTACCGGATGCAGGTGACAGGGTGGGACACGACCTTGATGCGTTGGTTGAAGCACCGGGGGGGCGCCCAACATTATGCGCGTTGGAAAGACGAGAGGCTGGAGCCGCTGCCCGCCGCCGTCGTCATCGGCGCCGATCCCGGCAGTATATTAGCGGCGGTGACGCCGGTGCCGGACACTCTGTCCGAATACCAGTTCGCCGGGCTGCTACGCGGTAAGAAATTAGAACTGGTCGACTGTAAGACGGTGCCGTTGAAAGTGCCGGCCAACGCCGAGATTGTCTTGGAAGGCCACGTCATGCTCGACGAGACCGGTGCTGAAGGTCCCTTTGGTGATCACACCGGGTATTACAACTCGGTCGAGCCGTTTCCTGTCTTCCGTATCAGCGCCATCACCATGCGCCGCGATCCCATATATCTCTCGACATATACAGGCCGGCCGCCGGATGAGCCCGCGATCCTAGGCGAAGCCTTGAACGAGGTCTTCATCCCGCTCTTCCAACAGCAATTGCCGGAGATCGTCGATTTTTGGCTGCCGCCCGAAGGGTGCTCCTACCGCATCGCCGTGGTCTCGATGAAGAAGGCCTATCCGGGCCACGCCAAGCGCATCATGATGGGCGTGTGGTCGTATTTGCGCCAGTTTACCTATACGAAATGGGTGATCGTGGTGGATGACGATATCGACGCCCGCGACTGGAAGGATGTGATGTGGGCGATCTCGACCCGCATGGATCCCGCCCGCGATATCACCGTGGTCGAGGGCACGCCGATCGACTATCTGGATTTCGCCAGCCCCGAGGATGGGCTCGGCTCGAAGATCGGCCTGGATGCCACCAACAAATGGCCGCCGGAGACGAAACGCGCCTGGGGCACGGAAATCCGCATGTCGGATACGGTGGTCGAGAAAGTCGATGCCATGTGGAACGACCTGGGGCTGCCGGGGAGCGGCAAGAGCATTTGGAAGTGACCCGAAGGGTCATCCTCGCGTAGGCGGGGATCCAGAGCGGACAGGCGGGGTCGATTGGATTCCCTCCTACGCGGGAATGACAAAAGAGGGAGTGTTCCACATGACTGAGAAATCCATCCTGATCACCGGCGTGTGCGGGCTTGTCGGCCATCCGCTCTCGCAGCTGCTGACCGCGCGTGGCGATAAGGTCGTTGGGCTCGATCCGGCGGAGCCGCCTGTTCCTGTCAAAGGCATGACCCATATCCAGGAACCGTTCGGCGATTTCGATATGCTGTCGGCGCTACTGAAGGATCACAATGTCGGTAAGATCGTCCATGCGGGCGGAATTTCGGGGCCGATGCTGGCCAAGGACACCCCGCATCTCATCAATCGGGTAAACCTGATCTCGACTATCGATCTGGCGGAGGCGGCCTATCGCGCCGGTATCGAGCGGTTCGTCTATTGCTCGTCTGGCTCCGCTTATGGGGTGACACCCGACTCACCGGTGAGGGAAGACACGCCGTTTCGCCCGACCTCGGTCTACGGCGCGACGAAAGCGGCTTCTGACCTAGTCCTCATGGCCTACCGGGACGAATACGATCTTGATGTGGTTGGCCTCCGCTATTCCTCGGTCTACGGGCCGCGCCGCACCACCGATTGCGCCATCCGCACGATGATTGAGGACGCCATGGCTGGGCGCGAGAGCAAGTTCGATTGGGGTGCTGGAGAATTTTGGCCCTTCGTCTATGTCGACGATATCGTCACCGCCACGGCGGCGGCTCTCGATGCGGCGAAGACGCCGCAATATGCCTATAATGTCGCGGGACCGGACATGCCGGCGGTGCAGCGGATCGCTGAATTGGTCTTGGAATCCTTTCCAAATGCCTTAATCGAACTCGGCGCCAACCCGCGCCGGGATAAACGCGGGCGTTTCGATCTCTCCGCGGCCGAGCGCGACCTGAACTGGACTCCAGAATGGGATATCGAGCGCGGTGTGAACGCCTATATCGAGTGGTTCCTCGCGAACCGAGCGAATGTTTGAGCGGGTGTTTGTTTCCGCATGATGGCGGGGAAGACTGCAACGACGTTCAAAACGCGTCATCCTGAGCGTGTCGAAGGATAGCTCTGCGTGAGTGGAGAAAATCGCGATTTGCCCGCTATGTTTAAAAATCGCGAAACAACCCCATACACAGTATTACAATATCGCTGATTGAGCCCTAAACGTCTGTTTGGCCCCCTGAACCACAGTTGCATTGTCTATTCACTTGTCCAAGAACGAGGCGGCTGTATATCAAGAAATAGACAAAATGTCGATATGATTGCTAATACGTTGTTATGGTGGGTTCGCATTTTTAGGTCTTTGCGACCCATTGTGATCGAACCTCTTGCCCTTTTCCCCATTTCCCGATTAAACTCCGCGCGTTATGACGAATTTGACCACCATTCGGCTTCTTGGCCTTCGACTTACCGGCCCGGCGTAAACGCGTCGGGGCGTCCGGCTGCTTGGCCGGGCTTGAGGATCAAAGAATAGGTCGAAAGGGATGGTCGGAAGATGATCGTCGAGAATTTACACAGAACAAGAATACACAGGGATCAGATCGAGTTTGCTCGAAAGGTTTCCCATGGCACCACGATGTTCACCGCGTTGCGCTTTCGGTTGCGACTTAGCGGCGGCTATCGGGCCTGATCGCGGCTGCCCAATGGCTGTACTTGCGCCGCCCGCGACACACGAAGACAGCACCGTTAGAATACGAATTCAGGAGTAAGACCCATGGCCGTGATGCCAGTTGAGAAATACAAACCGTTCACCCCCATCAATCTGCCGGACCGCACCTGGCCCGGCAAGGTCATCACCAAATCACCGACCTGGTGTTCCGTCGATCTGCGTGACGGCAATCAGGCACTGATCGAGCCGATGGGGCCGGAGCGCAAGCTCAAGATGTTCAAAACGCTCTGCGATATGGGCTTCAAGGAGATCGAGATCGGCTTCCCCTCGGCCTCCGACACCGACTTTGATTTCTGCCGCAAAATCATCGACGAGAACTTGATCCCGGATGACGTGGTGATCCAGGTCCTGACACAAGCCCGCGAAGAGTTGATCCGCCGCACTTTCGAGGCGGTCGACGGTTCCAAGCAGGCCATCGTGCATCTCTATAATTCGACCTCGACCACTCAGCGCCGCGTGGTCTTCAATCAGGACATGGCGGGGATCATGAAGATCGCCACGGATGGGGCAGAGCTGATCAAGGAGCTGATCCCGACGGTGCCAAACACCAGGATCATCCACGAGTATTCACCAGAAAGCTTCACCCAGACCGAATTGCCCTACGCGATGGAAGTCTGCGAAGCGGTGATGGAAATCTGGCAGCCGACACCGGAGAACCGCACCATCATCAATCTGCCGGCGACGGTCGAAGTGGCGACGCCGAATGTCTACGCGGATCAGATTGAGTGGATGCACCGCAACTTCTCGAAGCGTGATTGCGTCATCCTTTCTCTGCATCCGCACAACGACCGGGGCACTGGTGTCGCGGCCGCGGAATTCGGTGTCATGGCCGGGGCCGACCGTATCGAGGGCACGCTGTTCGGCAATGGCGAGCGCACCGGCAATGTGGACGTCATTACCTTGGCCATGAACATGGTGAGCCAGGGCGTCGACTCAAAGCTGGATATGAGCAACATGCGGGAGCTGCGAGCGACCGCCGAGTATTGCAACCAACTGCCAGTCCATCCCCGTCACCCCTATGCGGGCGATCTGGTCTTCACTGCTTTTTCCGGCAGTCATCAGGACGCGATTAACAAGGGTCTGAAGGCAATGGAAAGTTCCAACAGCCAAGTATGGGACGTGCCGTACCTGCCGATCGATCCGCTCGATGTGGGCGCGAATTACGAGGCGGTGATCCGGATCAATAGCCAGTCCGGCAAGGGAGGAATCTCCTACATTATGGAGACTGAATTCGGCATCCAGATGCCGCGCGCCTTGCAGGTTGAATTCTCCGGCGCGGTGCAGAAAATCTCCGATACCAGTGGCGAAGAACAATCGCCGGACGATATCTGGAAGGCCTTCGATCAGGAGTATCTGAGTGCGAAGACTCCCTATGAGTTCGTCGAGCATCAAACCCGCGCCGACACCCACGCGTCGGAGAAACGTCTGATGACCGCGACCGTGAAAAAGAATGGCGTGGATGTGGCCATCGAGGGCGAAGGCAATGGGCCGATAGATGCTTATGTTGACGGGCTCAAAAAGGATAGCGGCAAGGATATCAAGGTGTTCAGCTATTCCGAACATTCGGTTGGCGGCGGCTCCGACGCCTCGGCCATTGCGTTCGTCGAGACCGAAGTCGACGGTAAGCACCTCTACGGCATCGGCCAGGACCCGAACATTGTTTCGGCTTCGCTGATCGCGGTAACTTGCGCTGTCAACCGAGCGATTCGGAATGGTGGGTAATAGAAAACAGGCTCACCCCCATCCTAACCTTCCCCCCTCAAGGGGGAAGGAATACGAGCGTGCTCGAATCCAAAAACCCTTCCCCTTCACGGGGAAGGGTTAGTGGAGGGACTGCTTGCAATGACGCCGCCTCTCGTGACCGCCCTTTATGCCGGCCTCTGTGGGTTTCTCGCTCTCGTGCTGGCAATTCGGGTCAGCCTGCATCGTTCGAAGGAACGCATTGATCTCGGGGATGAAGGCAATGCCGAACTCTTTCGGACCATTCGTGTCCACGGCAATAACATCGAATCAACGGCGATCGTTCTCGTCATTCTGGCGATTGACGAGATGCTCGGCGCGCCAACTCTCGCGATCCACGTCATAGGAGCTGGGTTTTTCGTTGGGCGGATTCTGCACGCGCAAGGCCTGTACAAGACGCCCGGCCCCTCGTTCGGGCGTATCTTCGGGCAGTCGCTGACTTGGTTGGCGATGGCCGTTGTTTCCTTCTATGCGATCTATCTGTTCGCGGTTGGAGGGCGCCTCTAGTGGTGACGTTCGATGCGTTCAATGCGCAGTATCCCTGGGCGCTCCCGACCGCTTTTGCGGTAATTATTTTGGTCGGTCTCTTCCTGCGACGACGTTCGCTGGCCGCTCGGGCGACACGCGCTACGCAGGGCGAAGGTGTGACGCCCCGCGAATGGAACCGTGCCCGCATCCAGTTCCTTCTGACGCTCGGATGCGTGATTCTGTTATTCCTGATCTGGATCCTGCAAACCTACTTTCCGCCGCATTAGACAGCGGCCCTTCCGGCGGGTACATCTGAGGTTGCGAAGAGGATTTTCGGAGAGGAAACGCCTATGGCGCAAGATGGCGATACGCTTGAATTATTGAACGATTTGGTCGGCAGGGCCTTGAAGGCCGGCGCGGACGCGGCGGATGCGGTGGATATCAAGTCAATCGGCTTGTCGCATGCCCAGCGTCTCGGCGAGGTCGAGCATGTCGAACGTTCCGAAAGCCGCGATGTAGGACTGCGGGTTTTCTTTGGCAAGAAACAGGCGGTGGCCTCCTCGACAGACCCTGGCGCCGCGGCGCTTACTGAAGTCGTCGAACGGGCGATCGCGATGGCGAAAGCTGTGCCGGATGACGTGCATTGCGGGCTTGCCGATTCTTCTGAGATTCTAACTGGGGATATTCCCAATCTCGATATCGCCGATGACGAGGAGCCGTCGACCGAAGTCTTGGCCGAGCGCGCGCGGGCTTGCGAGCAGGCGGCACGAAGTGTGATGGGAGTAACGAATTCCGAAGGGGCGGAAGCCTCCTGGTCGTCCTCCGATATATCCATCGTGTCCTCGAACGGTTTCACTGGTGGCTACCGCTCCACGGGACAGGGCTTTTGGGTTGCGGTCCTGGCGGGCGAAGGCACCGGGATGGAGCGCGACCACGAATCGACCAGCGCCACATATGCCGCTGATTTGGATTCTCCGGAATACGTGGGCCAAACCGCGGGCGAACGCGCGGTAGCTCGCCTCAATCCCCGCAAGGTCGAAACCCAACAGGTGCCCGTGATCTACGCGCCGCGTTGCTCAAACGGTTTGGTTGGACATTTGGCCGGTGCGGTGAACGGTTCTGCCGTAGCGCGCGGAACGAGTTTCCTGAAGGACAGTATGGGAGAGCGCATCCTTCCCGAAGGTATTCATATAATTGACGACCCGCACCGTAAACGTGGTCATCGCTCCAAGCCCTTTGACGCGGAAGGCTTGGCCAATCCAGCGATGCATTTGGTCGAGGACGGGGTGTTAGAGAACTGGATCCTCGATTTGGCAACGGCGCGTAAACTTGGCCTCACCAGTAATGGTCGTGCGTCTCGTGGGACTTCATCACCACCGTCGCCCGGCACCACAAATCTGTATATGACCGCCGGGAAGATTTCGCCAGAAGACCTGATAGACGATATCACCGAAGGGTTTTACGTGACCGAGCTGATGGGCTTCGGGATCAACGGTGTGACCGGTGACTATAGCCGGGGCGCTTCCGGTTTCTGGATCGAAAGCGGCAAGATCGCTTATCCGGTGAGCGAAGTCACTATTGCGGGAAACCTCAAGGATATGTTTCAGAGTTTGCGGCAGGCAGATGATCTCCGCTTCAAGTACGGAACCAATGCGCCCACGATCCGCATCGACAGTATGACGGTGGCCGGGAGCTGACCGCATGAGCTATAACGCGTTCGCCTTGGCGCGAGTTTAAAAAATTTACTCACCCTTGCCTTCACCCACAAGGGGAGAAGGAATTCTAACGAGCTATTCGGGACTGTCCTCTCTCGCCCTGCAGCTGAGGGAGAATTGCTCCTTGATCCCCGACTCCACCGCTCGTAGGTCTGACACCTGGGCCATGGTCACGATCATTGCACGCCACCGGGTGCCACTCACCGAAAATTCTGTCTGATGGTACTGACAGCGAACCTCCGTTGGCGAACCGGGGCATCGATGTTTAAGGCCGCCTCGATGACCGCGTTAAGACTTTGGGTGCTCGGCAGTACCATTCGGTATCTGATGTGAGGTGGTGTGCCGGGTGCTATGGTGATGGGATCGATTGTCACATTGGCGCTCTTGGCAAATGTAATCAGCGCGGTACTCATTTTCGGGTTCCGGACCGGCGACAGCAGTAAGCTCTCGGTCTGGCTGTGCAGCCGCAACGACGCCATTGGCAATGTCGCGGTACTCTTGGCGGGGAGCGCGGTCTCTTGGTTTGGCAGTCGGTGGCCCGATACCACCGTCGCCTTCATCATGGCCGGATTGGCGCTGACGGCGGCGTGGCAGCTTTTCCACAACGCGCTCGCGGATTGGCGCCTGAGCATTAGGCACCAGCGTAGTAGAGTGCTTTCCTAACATTCTCGTCATTATGGGGCGTAGCGATCCCGGCATGATCGAGCGTCCTTAAAGACGCGCCAGGCAGGCCGATGCCGCCGCATCGATTATCGAGTCGACGTCGATGCCCACGGCCTTATACAAATCAGGTATATCGCCCGATTGGCCATAGCTCTCGACGCCGAGCGGGGCAACGCGCTGGCGTCCGACGGAGCCGATCCAGGAGAGTGTTGCCGGATGACCGTCGAGCACCGTGACCAATGCGGCGCGCGGATCGAGGGCTGAGAGCAATCCGTCGATGTGGGATTGCGCGGGCTTGCCCTGTTCCCGCTGGCGCCGTGACGCCATCCAATTCTCATGCAAACGGTCCGGCGAGGTGACGGCTAACAGGCCCGCACCCGGTACGTCGTCGAGAAGGGCTTCGTGAGCGGCGATGGCTTCGGGTGCGATGGCGCCGGTATAGACAATGGCGAGCTCCGCTCCGGGAGCGGGGGGCTTCAGCCAATAGCCGCCGTTGCAGATATCGTTGTGCAAGGCGTCGGTCATCTCCCGCTGCGGCTGTTCAATCTGGCGTGTCGTGAGACGTAGATAGACAGAACCGCCGTCTTTCTCCTGCATGTGCCGGAATCCCCAAGCCATGATCGAGGATAACTCGTCGACAAAGGCAGGCTCAAAATAAGTGAGGCGGTCGAGGCCGATGCCGACCAGTGGCGTGCCGACCGATTGATGGGCGCCGCCTTCGGGCGCTAGCGTGATGCCGGAGGGCGTGCCGACCACCATGAAGCGGGAATCTTGATAGCAGGCATAGAACAGTGAATCGAGGCCGCGGTTGACGAATGGATCGTAGAGCGTGCCGACGGGTAGAACCCGTGCGCCGAACAGGGGTTCGGAAAGGCCCGCCGCCGACAGCAACAAGAACAAATTATTCTCGGCGATGCCGAGTTCGAAATGTTTGCCCGTATGGGTGCGCACCCATTTTTGAGCCGAGACAACTTGTTCCTCGCGGAAGACGTCTGCGCGTTCCTTGCGATTAAATATCCCCATCTGATTGACCCAGGGGCCGAGATTGGTGGACACGGTGACATCCGGCGACGTCGTGACAATGGCATCCGCCAACGCGTCGTCATGGCGCGCGATGTCATAGAGAATTTGGCCGAACGCGAATTGGGTCGCGGCCTTCGCGGTGGGCTTGGTCTCGAAGCGTTGCGGCACGTCGACGATGGGGGCTACGTGGCGGCGCTCTTTGGAGGCGGCGAAAGGCACCGTTTCGAGGAAATCTGCCAGCTCTTCTGGGCGGGCGTCTAGACCCGCATAAGGGTCCCACTCCGCACCGTCGGCGATCTGCATGTATTCCTTGAACTCGGCCATTTGATCGAGGCTCATGAGACCCGCGTGATTATCCTTGTGGCCCTGCAGCGGCATGCCGAAGCCCTTGATCGTATAGGCGACGAAACATTGCGGTTGATCCTTGTCACCGGCTGCGTGAAAGGCCTCGAGGATTGATTCCATATCGTGACCGGCAAGGTTCGTCATCAAGGCGTGCAGGCTGTCGTCGTCATGGCTGTCGAGCAAGGTCTTGAGGCCGGAGGTGCCGCGCAGACCGCGTGTTAGATGATCGCGCCAGGCGGGACCGCCCTTGAAGGTCAGCGCGGAATAGAGATCGTTCGGGCATTCGTCGATCCAACGCATAAGCGGCTCACCCGCTGGGCCTTCGAAGGCGGCTTCCAGCTTCTTGCCGTATTTCAGCGTGACGACATTCCAATCCATCGTGCCGAAGAAGTCCTGTATTTTGGTGAACAGAAATTCATTGATCACACCGTCGAGGCTTTGGCGGTTATAATCGATGATCCACCACAGATTACCGACCTTTTGCTTCCAGCCTTCGAGCAGCGCTTCGAAGACATTACCTTCGTCCAATTCGGCGTCGCCCATCAGCGCCACCATACGGCCCTTGCGCACGCCGTCGGCCATGCGGCCATGGGTGTGGGCGTAGTCTTGGACGAGGGAGGCGAAAAGCGTGGTTGCGACACCGAGCCCGACCGAGCCGGTGGAGAAATCGACATCGTGCGTATCCTTGGTCCTCGATGGATAGGATTGCACGCCGCCGAAAGCACGGAAATTCTCCATCTTCTCCCGTTCCTGGCGACCCAATAAATACATGATCGAATGGAAAATTGGGCTCGCATGGGGCTTCACCGCGATTCGGTCTTCGGAGCGTAGTACGTCCATATAGAGCGCGGTCAACAAGGTTGCTGACGAAGCGCAACTCGCCTGATGCCCGCCGACCTTCAAGCCATCGCGCGCGGGGCGTAAATGGTTGGCGTTGTGGATCATCCAGGCCGAAAGCCACAGGATTTTCTTCTCGATCTCTTGCAACATTTTCAGGCGTTCGGCGGGGACAACCGGACCACTGTTGGGATTGATGAGGTGCAATGGCGTCGACATCTTTTTCGCTCCGTAATTTTTTCAACGATATCCGATTGGCGCCGGTCGATCCTTGCGGAAATTGCGAGATTTCGGTCTAATTCAGCAAAATTGAAACAAATTTCATCTTTGATGAGAAACATTATGCCCAATACCGAGTTGGATGCGATAGATCGCCGGATATTGGCCGTCCTCCAGGAAAACGCCCGCGTCAGCAATGTGGAACTGGCGGAAGCGTCGGGCATCTCGGCCTCGCCGTGCTGGCGTCGGGTGCGGGAATTGGAACGCACCGGTGTGATTTCGCGTTATGTGACGCTGGTTGACCCAGCGGCGGTCGGAATGACCTTAAGCGTCTTCATACAGGTGTCTCTCGAGAAACAGGTCGAATCCGCGCTCGAGGATTTCGAGCGCGAAATCTTGGGTCGGCCCGAGGTGATGGAATGCTATCTGATGACTGGCGACGCGGACTATTTACTGCGGGTCGTCGTTGCTGATTTAGGAGCCTACGAGCGGTTCTTGATGGATCATCTCACCCGTATCCCGGTAGTCGCAAATATTCGTTCCAGCTTCGCTTTGAAGCAGGTGAAGTACCGCACGGCGCTGCCGGTCGACATGTCGGAATCGCCTTGAACTTGTGCAAAATCCTTGCTTTTGGCATAACGCGGGCTAATCTCTCGCCCAACCGAGAGGCGGCAGGGGTCGTCCCAAGCATGATGTTGGAGATTACGTGGCTAAAGAAGAACCCATTGAATTCAATGGCACGGTGACCGAAGTGTTACCGAACGCCATGTTCCGCGTGGAACTCGAAAACGGACACCAACTCCTCGCCCATACTTCCGGGAAGATGCGTAAGCACCGCATTCGTATCCTGCAGGGCGATAAGGTAACTATCGAGATGACGCCCTACGATATGTCCAAAGGTCGTATCTCGTACCGCTTCAAGTAAGGGCTTTCGATTGAATACCGGTTAGTCATCGGCCTAATTTTTGGCCGGGCGCTGACGCGCGACTCCCATCTTCACCAGCCAGACTAGCGTCAGTGTGAGCTTGTCCCGGGATGTATCCGGCCATTGCGCCAAGATGTCCCCGACCCGATGCGTACTTTGCAGAACGTGCAACAGCTTCGGCAGGTCTGCCAATTCGATCAGGTTAACCGGCAAGAACATATTCATGCGATGTTGCAGGCGTTGTGCCAATTGTCCGGCGGCGCCGTCGCTCAATTCCAAACGGTCGTCGGGGTCGAGTGTCCGTGACGAAAAACTTCGAAACACAGAGAACGGATCGAGTTCGCGGGGGCCGGTGATGGCATTTTGGACGGCGGATGGTGACGGCGCATCAACATCGCGCCGTTGGTCAAGCTCGTCCCATAACGCGTCATAGGCGGGGATGACCACCGACCAATCAAAAGTTTCGCGGGCGCGTTTCTTGGCGGCCCTCCCGATTTTCCGCCGCAGGTTCGGGTCGGAGATTAAGCGGCGCAAGGCTTCCGTCGTTGCATCTATATCGACCGCAACGGACTGGCTGACCCCGGCCAGATACTCTCCATAGACGTCTTCACCAATCACGTAACGGCGCACCAATTCGACGCCCGTGCCGGGGGCGGGGGCCAGTGTCGGGATCAGGTATCCGTCGGTGCCGTCGCGGACCGTATCGCGGTAGCCGTCCCAGTCGCTGACGATGGCAGGTAGGCCACTCGCCATGGCTTCGATCGGCGTGAGTCCGAAACTCTCCTGCACATTATCGACCAGTGAGACGAAGACGTCCGCGCCTGCCCAGACCGCGTCCGGAAACCTTTGGTCTTCATTTTCGACAAAATGCGCCTTCGCTGATTGGCAAATACTTGCCGCCAGATTGGCATAGTCATCGCGAAATGATTCGGCGGTGAAATACCCGAAGAAAACCAGATGTACGTCCCCGCCGCTACCCGCGGCCCGGCGTTCCTTCGCCACTCGTTCCGCCGCGAGGATTAAGGGCAAAGGGTGCGCCTTATTGTGATAGGAGAGCCGCCCGTAAAACAGGATGACAGTGTCTTCTTCCGCTGCACCGATATGGCGACGTTGGGTAGCGCGTTTTCCATCGTCGACAGCGGCGTCAAATCGATCGGTGTCAATTCCCAATGGGATAACCGGTAACTGCATGGGCGGCAGGGCGGTCCCTTGCCCCGCAGCGTCCCAAAGCGACTCGACGACCGAGCGGATGGCGCGTGAGGGGCAAATGATCGCGTCCCAGCTTTGCAGTGGTTGCGCGATGGCGGTAGCGACGGTGCCCATCACTTGTAAAGACGACATGGTGTGGCTGAGCCCGCAGATGCTGTAGCAACCATTGCCGGAAATGCTTCGGTCGGCGATCAAGCGGTTGATGTTGGGATCGGGTCGGAAAAGGATTGAAGCGTCGGCGATACCGCCGTCGCCATCCGCCGGGATGAACGAACAGCGGCCCGGATCTCCGCCGATCTCTTTCAGCCGATCACGAAAGGCCTCGAAATCATCCCGGTCGCGAGTACGGCAATAGAATCTCTCGTAGCTGCCGTGGCGGACATAGGCGTCGAGCAAGGTGCGCACCGCTACGTCGATACCGACAATCCGTCCGTCCTCGTTTCGATTGGGCGGAATGTAATCAATCGCCAGGGTGGTCATGCTTTATCGCTGCCACGCATGAGGCGTTTGAAATAAGCGTGCGCGCCCGTCGTCGCGATGCGGTGGATGACTGTATTGTAGGAAAGCCCGAGGCGCATCGGCAATTGTGAGACCAAGACGCGGCGGCGCCCGAGTGCCCGCATCCCCTTGCGTGCAACTGAGGTCGCGGATTCGGCGCGGTCGAACATATCCATGGGCGCGCCGGCGCGGGATTGGAAGTCGGTTGCTGTGGCGCCGGGACAAAGTGCCAGTATATCGACGGGTTCGTCCGAAAGCTCCTCTGCCAGCCCTTCCGCCAGCGCCAGGTCGAACGCTTTCGTTGCGGCATAGGTGGCAAAATAGGGCATTGGCACATGGCCGACGACGCTCGAGACGATGATTAAACCGGCCCGCCGACCTGTGGCCTTCGCGCGTTCGATCATGCCGGGCAGCAGGGCGTGGGTTAGGGCGTGCACCGCGACCACATTCACGTCGACCATGGCGGCTTCGTCGTCGGTGGAGGTTTCGGTGAAATGCGAGAAATACCCTAGGCCCGCGTTATTGACGAATAGATCGACACCCAATGTCTCGCTTCGTTCGGCCAGTTTTTCACGGTCACCAGGCAGGCGGAGATCTGCTTCCAGAATGTCCACTTCCCGCTCCCGATGAGCGAGGCGCTCCTGTAACGCCGCCAGTTTTCCGGCGGCGCGTCCGGTCAGAATCAAATTTGTGCTCGCGGGTAAAATATCGGCGAAAGCTTCACCGATGCCGCTGGTCGCTCCGGTGATGAGGGCGCGTTTGTATGTCTCTCTCATGAGGAGAGGTTAGCCGCTTCGATTATCAAGGGAAACAGCTTCCCGCGCCCGCGTCACCATTAGGTGGCATAAGCCTCGAAGGGTGTGGGGATACGTTGGATGTCTTGTAGGATCTCGCCGAGGGGCCCCGGTTCGGTATCGGTCGGCACGAACAGCGACAGCGAATCGGCTAAGCCTTCATAACGCTCCGCGATTTTAGTGCCGATTTCGTCATAGGTGCCGACAGTGGCGAAAAGTTCGAGCACATCGTCGGAGATCAAAGCCGCCATCTCGTCCCAACGCCCCTCCTTGGGATAGGGGCGCAGACGTTCGCCCAATTCCTCCATATCGTGGAGCCGCAGTACGCGCCAATAGGACCGGGTCGAACAATAGAACGAAATTCGGAAGCGGATATATTCACGCATCTTGGCGACCGCTTCCTCATCTTTGCCGGTGGCGAGAAACGCGCCGGAGACAACTTCGATATCACCGCGTACGCGACCGCTGCGCGCCAGCCCGTCGCCGATATGCTTCAGGCTTTCCTCCGCGAGGTAGCGCTTTGTGCTGAAGGGATGCAGGCGCACGCCGTCAGCGGTATCGCCGGCGACCCGCAGCATGGCCGGTCCGACGGCGGACATGGCGATGGGAATACGTGGCAGTCCGGATGGTTGCGGCGCGAAATTCGGCGTGGTCAGGGTCAGTGTGTAATGTTTGCTGTGATAGTCGAGCGGTTCTTGCGTCTCCCACGCGTGCCAGACGGCGCGCACCGCGCCGATATAGTCTTTCATGCGAGGTGCGGGCGGCACCCACTCGACGCCGTATCGGCGTTCGTTATGGCCCTTCACTTGAGAGCCTATACCGAGATAGAAACGGCCTTTCGACGCCTTGTGCAGATCCCAGGCGGCATGCGCCATTATGGTCGGACTGCGGGGAAAGGCGATGGCGACGCCGGTGCCGATTTGTATCCGGTCGGTTGCCATGACGGCGACAGACAACGGCGGGAAGGGACCGTGGGCGTTTTCCAACGCTACAATTCCGTCGAAACCCGCGGCCTCTGCTTCACGGGCGGCAGTTTCCGCCGCCCGCAAATCGTCGTTTGGGATGTGATAGACGACACGCATGCGGCTTACAGCTTGTACACGCGTTTTGCCGTATCGTGATACAACTTCGCCTTCTCGTCGGCGGAGTAGTTCGCCGTCAGGCGTTTGAAGGAGTTCCAGCACACCATGTAGCTGCAACTGACCTTATCGACCGGGAAATTCGATTCAAACAGGCAGCGATCCACACCAAACTGTTCGATGGTGTACTCGAAGTACTTTCGTGTCGCCTCGCAAAGTTCTTCGCTGGTCGGCGGCTTAGGCTTTTTGTGCCATTCGAAGCCATTCACTTCCATATTTAGGCCACCGAGCTTGGCGACCACGTTCTCGCACTGCGCCAATTCCGCGATGCTCTTCTTCCATTCCTCGAAGACTTCATCCTTGCGCGACGCGTAGGGCCCGACGCCGAGGGGACCGCCGAAATGGTCGAGGACGATGCGGTTGTTCGGGTTTTTCCGCGCCAATTCGATGACATCCGGAATTTGCGGATGGTAGCACCAAGCCTCCATGCTGAGGTCCAGTTTGGCAAGTTCGGCGAAGCCTTCTTGGAATTTGTCACCCAATAGCATGTGCTGGACAGGTTCGGTCCGATGATTGCCGACCTCCGGATGAGGGTCCCAGGTGGCACCGACGCGGATACCCTTGAAGCGCCCGCCGGCCAGCGCGATATGCTGGTCCAGTACATCCCGGACAGGTTCGCCGAGCTCCAGGTCGGCGGTCCCGATAATTCCGGCTGCGACACGCGTTTTGCCATAGAGGCCGGATGCGCTCATCGCCGCGATTCCGTTCACGAACTCCGTCTCGCCCAGCGGCTTTAATTCCTCCGGTCCGTCATCGCGGAACATTGCATGGCATTCAATGAAGACAGTGGAGACGATGTTGTGCCCGGCATTGGTGTCTACCAGAATTTCATCGAGGAAGTAGCGTGGGTTCACGCGCTCCACCTTAAAATCCCAAAGGTGATGGTGAGGGTCAATGATGGGCAGGTCCGGCTCCAAGGCTTCTTCCTGAACCTGATCGAGCCATTCTTGATTCGTTGCTATGTCGGTCATCTTACTGATTTCCTTATCAGAGCCGGTAAACCCGGGCGCTGTTGTCATGATAGAGCTTGGCTTTATCGTCGGCGGAATAGTTCGCGGTCAGCCGTTTGAATGAATTCCACAGGACATTGTAGCTGCAGCTGACGCTATCCACCGGGAAGTTCGATTCGAACAGGCACCGGTCGACACCGAAATGCTCCAACGTATGTTCGAAATAGCGTCGGGTCGCCTCGCACAGCTCTTCACTCGTCGGTGGCTTTGGATTTTTGTGCCAATTGAAGCCGTTAACGGTCATGTTGAGGCCGCCAAGCTTAGCGACCACGTTCTCGCACGTCGCGAGTTCGGCGATGTTCTTTTTCCACTCTTCGAACACTTCCTCGCGTTTGTCCGCATAGGGGCCGATGCCGATTGGTCCGCCGAAATGATCGAGGATCATGATCGTGTCCGGGAAGGCGCGGGCAAGGTCGGTCAGCTGCGGGATTTGACGATGGAAACACCAACCCTCGAAGCTAAGATTGCGTTTGCCCAACTCGGCATAGCCTTCGCGGAACGCCGCGCTGGAGAGCATGTCCGCCGCCGGTTCGGTATAGCCGTTGCGGACATCCGGATGCGGATCGTGAGTCGCGAGATAGCGAATGCCGCGGAACCGATCGCCGCCGACTTTCAAATGTTCGTCGAGAACCTCGCCGATGCGCGCCCCGACATTCAGGTTCGCGGTGCCGACAATTCCAGCGGCTACCCGTGTGTCGCCATAAGTGCCGGAGGCGCTCATTGCCGCGATGCCGTTCACGAATTCCGTCTCGCCGACGACTTTCATTTCCTCCGGCCCGTCGGACCGCCACATGGCGGAGCATTCGACAAACACAGTCTTGACGATGTTGTGGCCGGACTCGGTGTCTTTCAACAGGTCCTCCAGCAGATAGCGGTGCTCGCTCTCTGGGCGGATGAAATGCCAAAGATGGTGGTGCGGGTCGATGATCGGCAAGTCCGGTTCAAGGGTTTCTTCTTGAACTTGGGCCAGCCATTTGTCGTGTTCGGACATGTCCGGTCTCCCTCCGTCGGGTTGTGGCGGGTAGTGGGTTTCTTCGGGCGGTATGACTTTCATGGTTTTCCTTCCCTTCGTCTTAAGCAAAAGCCGCCGCGACGGCTTCGAATCGTTTGATGCTCGCCAGCGAATCTTCGAAATCGGTGCCAGGCCAATTCATGCGTAACAGCATGGTTGTGACACCTAATTCCTCACGGTAGCGCGCGACCTCGTCTTTCATGCGGGCGACGTCCCCGATCAGGAACCGGTCCTTTCGGAATTCGTCGAAACGTTCCGCGAAAGGCCGCTCCGCCGCGACATGGTTGTTGTCCCAGGAAGCGTAGGCAGCGTATTTATCGATCAAGGTCTCGCGGCACTTATCCAACGCGTCCATATCCGAGGCGCCGACGAAACATTCCCGGCAGATCGGCATTTCGGGCTTTTTACCAGGGGGCAGAGCCGCGCGATATGTGTCGAACAATCCGCGCATCCCGTCTGGATCGGTCGTGAAACTCGCGAGCCAAGCATCGCCCATATGGGCGGCGCGCTCGACCGACGGCGGGACCGCGCCACCCATCCAAATGGGGCATCCTTGCGGATTGCGAGGCTGCGCCGAGAGTCCTATCTCATCCAGATGAAAGTATTGGCCGTGATGGGTCACTCGCTCTTCCGTCCACAGTCGTCGGATCACTTCGATGGCCTCGACAAATCGGCTCAGACGGTGTTTGCGCTCGACTCCCATGGATTGAAACTCTTCCCGGCGATATCCAAGGCCCGCCGCTAGAACGTAGCCGCCATCGGTCATCCAGTCCAAGGTCGCGGCTTGCTCCGCCACTTGAACCGGATTCATCATGGAGAGCAGGAGAATGCCCGTGCCGATACGAAATCCCGGCACTTCGGCGGAAAGCCGGGCCAGGACTTCATGCGGTTGGAACATGCGCATGGGATGGGTGACATAATGGTGTGGGCACCAGATCGACTCAAAGCCGGAATCCCGCGCCACTCTGGCTTCTTCGGCCATGAAACGCATCGCCGATCCCAGGTCTTGGTCGGCATTGAACTGCGTCGAGATGAAGAGGCCGAATTTCATGTGTATTCGTCACATTCCGTTTAGGGAGCGCCGCGCGGCGAATCGCCGCCTAGAGCGTATATGAAGTTGTGTCGCATGGCCGATCCGACCATATTAACAGCCGCATATCTTCCATCGAATTTAGCTAAAAACACATGAGCGATGCCAATTTATCGACGGCAGACGGGCCCCTCGTGCCGGACCGCACACGACGCAATGTCGTCTTGCTGGCCATTTGCCAGGCCTTGGCGCAAAGCGGCTCGTCGCTCATTGCGACCGTTGCTGCCTTGGCGGGCTTTCTGATCGCCGATGATAAGAGCCTCGCGACCTTGCCTATGGCGTGCCAGTTCCTCGGCACCATGCTCAGCACCATTCCGGCGTCGTTCTTCATGCAACGGTTTGGGCGGCGGGTCGGCTTTACGGTCGGTATGTGTTTCGGACTAACGGCGGCTGGATTGTCTGTCTATGCGCTTTTCTCGATCAATTTCCCGCTCCTGGTTTTCGCGGCCCTATTGTTCGGCGTCCATAACGCGTTCTGGCAATACTATCGGTTCGCTGCGACCGATACCGCGAGCCCAGAGTTTCGGAGCAAGGCGATATCCTTTGTGCTGGCAGGCGGTGTGATAGCGGCCTTCATCGGGCCGGAATTGGCGAAAGTCAGCATCGATTTCTTCGAGCCGGTGAAATTCGCCGGCGGATACGCCGCTGTCATGGTGGTCATCTTGATCTCGATGACAGTCATGCAGTTCGTCGAAATTCCGAGGCCGACGGCGGCAGAGCGCAGCAAGAGCGGCCGTCCGCTCCTCGAGATTGTGGGCCAGCCGAAATTCGTCGTGGCTGTACTGTCAGCGATGCTGGGATACGCCATCATGATCCTGGTGATGACGGCCACGCCGCTCGCGATGCAGTTCTGCGGTCACAGCTTCAACGATACCGCTTTCGTGATCGAATGGCATATGCTCGGCATGTTCGCGCCGAGTTTCTTTACCGGGCATCTGATCAAGAAGTTCGGCGTGTTGAATATCATCACGGTCGGCGTGCTGCTAATGCTGGGCAGCGCCGCGACGGGCCTGTCAGGGATCGCGGTATCGCAATTCTGGGGCGCGCTCTTCCTGCTCGGCGTTGGTTGGAACTTCATGTTTGTCGGCGGCACCACATTGTTGCTGGAGACCTATCGGCCAGAGGAACGAGCTAAGGTGCAGGCCTTCAACGATTTCACGATATTCACCGTAGTTGCCATCGCCAGTTTTTCATCCGGTGCTATTCAACACCATTTCGGTTGGGAATGGATTACGGCTGGTATGTTCGCGCCGATGATGATCGTTCTGGTGGCGACGACGTGGCTACGTTTCATTAACCGGCGCGACGCTACCGCCTGAAAGTTACATCAGTATCCCGGAGGATGAGCGAGCGCTATCGTGTCCCGAATGCGAAGCGATGTGGGATCTAGTGGGCAAAGCATATCCAGCGCACTGGGGCCCCGGCTCTTCGGCTGGGGAACGGGTATGGTACAAATTTTACGTTTAAGCAGCTTTGAACGCGTTGGTGAATTCCCGCCATTTCTCTTCAGGCGCGTCCGCGTCCATCGAGAAATAGAGCGACGCCCGTTGCATTAGGCCGCCTTCGTAGCGTTTGCGTAGGACGGGGGCGATTTGGTCCGGCTCTCCAGCGATCGAGCACGCCTCCAACAATTCATCCGGCACCAGTCCAGGTAATTTGTCGAACTCGCCCGCCCGCGTCGCGGCGCTCAGCTCCTTGCCGAGCGTGTCGTAGCCATGATGCTCCAGCAAGGCGCGATAGTTCGGGGTCGAGCCGTAGAAGCCGATCTGGTAGCGGACATGTTTCTCCGCCTCGGCGCGTTCGGCTTCATTCTCTCCGGTAATGACGAAGACCGGTGCGAAGAAGGAGACATCGTCGACACTGCGCCCGCTCATCTTGGCACCCTTTTCGACGGCAGGGCGTACCACGTCGCGAAGATACGAGACCGAGTGCATCGGATGGACGTGCATGCCGTCGGCCGCTTCGCCCGCCACTTGGCACATGCGCGGATTAACGCCCGCGACATAGACGGGAATATCCGGATGGTCGATCGGGCCCGGATTGAACATCGGGTTGTTCAGGACGTAGCGGTAGAACTCTCCCTGATAATCGGGCTTGGTGCCGTTCTGGAAACTGTCCCAGATGGCTTTGACGCATTTGATGTAGTCGGTCAGGCGCGCTGCCGGATGGTCGAACTCGGCGGAGAACCGGCGCTCGACATGCGCGCGGACCTGACTGCCGACACCAAGGTGGAAGCGCCCCTGGCTGACATCCGCCAGATCCCAGGCGGCCTGTGCCATGGCGTAGGGGCTGCGCGCGAAGGCGACGGCAATATTAGTGCCGATGTGGATTTTCTCGGTGGCCGCCGCGACCTGTGCCAATGGCATGAACGGGTTGTGCGCGGCCTCGTAGGTCCAGACGCAATCGTAGCCGATGCGCTCGCATTTTTGTCCGTAGGCGGCTGCATCCTGCAACTTGATATCCCACATCATGCTGTCGATATGCATGACCGATCCTTTCTAAATGTTGGCCGGCGCTCTCGCCCCGGGATCAAGGTTGTTTCAATTTCCGAGGAATCCAGTCGCCCCGGCTATTCTTCCGCCGCGATCAAGGTGTTGATTTCGTCCATGTCGAGACTCCGGGGAGCGATGCCGTCCCGGGTCATTCGGGTCATCAGGTTCTGCATCGCCGCGTTCGCCGGTGTTGGGACGCCGTGGAGACGCCCGAGTTGGACGATTTCTCCGTTCAGATAGTCAACTTCATTGTCCGGGCGACCATTCTCCAGAGATTGCCAGGACGAGCCTCCCGCGCGGCCGGCGCCATTGATTTTACCGTTTTTCATCAAATCACCCCGGCGTTCTCGCATCTCCTTCAACGTTCGATAGGGGATGCCTGCCGCATCGAAGCACGCGAAGGCTTCAGCGTGGAGCTGATCGCGGAGCGGCTTGGTCTCGGCGTCGGGATTGCACGCGGCGTCGGTCGCGTTGCTCGTGTTGATGACAAGCTTGGTGTATTTCCAAGCCATCGTATCGGCGGTCGGCACGCTGACGATATTGGCGGCTTCCAAGCTCTCAGCGACTCGGGTGATGAGGTCGTCCACACCGCTTGGATAAACTCCGGCGTCGAGAATGCCGATTTTGTTCTTCGAATGGCATCGGATGACGCCGGGCTCCAGCGATTCGCCCGGCAAGTAGACGGCCATGGCGTAGACATGGCGGAAACGGCGCAAGGCCATGGCTTCGTTGGCCACGCCGTTCTGACAGCAGATGACGGGAACTGTATCGCCTGCCGCCGCGCGCAGATCTTCGAGCGCGCCCAGCGTATGTTGCGCTTTCATGCTCAGGATGACGACATCGCCGTCCCGGAAATCAATTTCGTTCGGATGTCCGACCGCCGCTATCGAGAGCGATTCTTGGTAATGCGGCGTTTCATAGCGCAAACCGTTCTTCTGAATGGCATCGAGATGTGCGCCACGGGCAATAAGAATGACATCTTCGCCGGCTCTGAAGAGTTCCGCCCCGATGGTGCCGCCGACGCCGCCGGCGCCATAAAGTATGAACCGCATTTTCAATCCCGTGTTTTAGGTGTAAGTCGTTTGACTTCCGCGGTTGCCAGATAAGCATTTTTGGCCGCCGCATCCAATGGCGATAATGTGCTAGAATCCGCGCAATGACCGCAGCCGACCATCCAGATATTTCCGACGCGCTAGAATGGGGCCTGCGGCTGCATAAAGCGGGTGTTTTGGGAGAAGCCGCGGAAGCCTATGCCGAGATTCTCGCGCGGGTTCCAGCGCAGCCGGAAGCGGCGTTTCTTCTAGGCTCCATCGAATTACAACAAGGAGAATTGGTGGCGGCCTGCGGACATCTCGCTGTCGCCATCGTCGGACTCGACTCACCGGAGGAAGCACAGGCAGGGTTTTGCGAGGCTTTGGGGTCCATCTCTTCGGCACGCCGGGAGACGCTTCTAGCCGAGATTGCTGAGATGGCGCCGGTCGCCACGTCCGCTGACCGCGCTTGCGCGTATATCCGCACGCTCCGAATTTTGCGGGAGGACGACGCGGCCATCGCATTGACCGACCGTGTGTTGCAATCGACCCCATCTGCCGCCGAGGTTTGGAGGTTGCGGGCGTTGCTGCTTGTAGATCGCGGAAGTCTACCAAATGCGGTAGTGGCGTTCGAGGCAGCGCTCGCGGTTGCGCCCGACAATTGTGAAACTTTGACTGCTTATTCAGCAACGCTGGCGCGCATGGCACGGGCGGAAGACGCTGTGGCGCCCGGGTGGCGCGCGGCCGAGGTATGTTTGGAGAATGAAAATCCAGACATCCGCCGCGCCGCCCTTCTTCAATGCCTTTCCTGCCAGATAGAAGTGAATCGGATCGACGATGCGGTGATTTTCCTGAAGAATCTTAAGGAACAGGCGGTACATATAGCCGAGACTTGGGCAGTGCTCGCCAGAAGTTTGCATCAAGCAGGCAGGCAGGAGGAAGCAGAGGCGACCGCTGGAGAAGGTCGGGGGCGGTTTCCCGAGCATTTGGAACTCGAATGGCTGCATAGCGTCTACGCGTTGGCGCCACTTTACGGATCGACGGACGACATAATGAAAAGCCGCGCGCGCTACAGGGCTCGGTTGGAAGCGCTGTCGCTGCGTCTGAAACAGGCGGACGATCACACGCGGGACCGTGCTCGAAGGCTGTCCTCCGAATTGACGCCCTATTTGCTGCCTTATCAATACGGAGAAGACGACAAGTCTCTGCAGGAGATTTATGGCTCTATGCTCAATTGCTTGTCGGATCGCCCGACCTTAGCGGAAGGTCGCAAGCGCCGTGCGGATGGGCGAATTGTCGTTGCCTTCGTGTCCGGGTTTGTATGGCGGCATACCAATTGGCGGATGAAACGCGGATGGTTGAGATATCTGGATCGAGAACGTTTTTATGTCACGTGTCTTCACCTTGGCGAACGCCAAGATGAAATGACGGCGGAAATTCGCGGTTATGTTGATGAATTCCATCACGTGCCAAGCGATTATGAAGGCGCGGCCGCAGTTCTGGATGCGATGAGCCCGGATGTGGTGTTCTACCCGGAGGTCGGCATGAGTGGCTTGGCGCAGCGGTTAGCCTCGGGTCGGTTTGCGCCGGTGCAATGTTGCGCGATCGGCCATCCCGTTACCACCGGCCTATCGACCATGGATTACTTTATCAGCGGTGATCTGGTGGAGCCGGAGGGCTCGACGGGGCATTACTCGGAGCGTCTCGTCAAGCTACCCGGAATTTCATTTCCATATATGCCCTCCCTCTTACCGGACGCGTCCTTAAGGCGCGATCATTTCGGGTTACCGGATAAGGCCACGCTCTATCTCTGTATACAAACGCCGCAAAAATACCTGCCTGCCGACGATGACCTCTATCCGCGGATCGCAAAAGAAGTACCGAATGCGCTCTTCCTGTTTCTGCAAGGGGGGAGTCGCATTTTCGACATGCGGATATTGCAAGATCGGCTCATCGGGTCATTTCGGCGCGCGGATCTCGACCCGGAACGGTACGTTCGGTTTTTGCCCCATTTGAGTCCGCAAGAATATCAGGCCCTGAACGCTATCGGTGACATTTATCTGGATACGCCTGGATGGTCGGGCGGGAATACGACCCTGGAAGCGCTTTATCAAGATTTGCCGGTCGTGACCATGCGCGGCAGTAAAATGCGGGCCTGTGTCAGCGCCGGTATGCTCTCATTAATCGGAGTGGAAGAGACGATCGCCGAAAATGACGATCAATTCGTGGCACTTGCCGTTCGGTTGGCGGTGGACCGCCAGTGGCGGGACAAGGTTATCGGCCGAATAAGCGCAGGCCGGGCGACTCTAGAGACGGATATGCGGTCAATCACGGTGCTCGAAGCATTCATGGAAGGTGCGGTCGCACAATCGCGGTGATGTCGAATACCAACTCGACACCTTAGTGAGTCATAGACTTGAGAAGAAATATCCGCGCCAAAGCTTCCTGTTCGGTTTCGCAAACGTAAATCTCCACCCCGGCATTCCGTGCGACCATCGCCGACACATCGAGAATGGATCTGCTGGCCGACGCTAGCGTTTCATCCGTTCCATCGCGCGCTTGCGGGCATCGCCGCTCTCCCGGTCCGTGACATAGAGTAAGCCGCTGACCCGGCGCATCATGTTGGACTCGAAATCAGCGAGTTCGCCGTCCGCATAGACGACTTCCCATAGCATCTCAATCATGGCGATTCGTTCTTGATCATCAAAATGATCGCGGACGGTTTTGGTGACCGTGTGCAACTCGACCCGCTCGACCGCGGCCGCTTCCGCAGCCTCGATCAATGCAGACACGTCGGTCGGCTCAACATCGAACCGGTCCGTCAAAAGGCTTTCAATGCGTTGACGTTCGGCATCGTGGAAGTGTCCGTCGAGCATTGCGGATTCTACCAGTAATCCGGCGGCAGCATGATGCAGTGCCGAGTCGCTGTGCCTGCCGGCGGCGACATTCTCTTCGTCGGTATTGCCGAATAGTAGCGCCTTGAGTCCGTTAATCATCGGGTCAGGTCGCCGGGGCGGCAACCACCGCCTCGACCTCTATTAGGAATTCTTCCTTTACCAACCGGTCGACCATGAGAAGCGTGTTCGGCGGGAAAACATCGCCGCCAAACAGTTTCGGGAAGAGGGCCGCCCGAAGCGCCATGAATTGCTCGAGGTCTTGTGAGTGCAACATATAAGTCGTGAACTTCGCGACATCGGGCCAGCCGGCACCGAGCCCCTGCAGTACGTCGCCGAGATTTTCGAAGACGCACTGGAATTGCGCGGCGAAATCATTCTTGCCGACAACCCCACCGTCGGGGGCAACAGCAAGTTGCCCTGCGACGAAGTAGAGATCGCCGGCGGTGACCCGCGCCGCATGCGAATAGAGACCTTGGGCCGGTGCGGCCCCGTCCGGATTCTCATATGTGACACGGCTCATATTCCGCTCCTTGGTTCGTGATATCGGCTATGCCGCCGGTTTGAAGACCGGTACCATTTGGCCGCCTTCGGACTCGCGCATCAAGAGTTCGACCTTCATACCGACCGCGACCGTATCGGGATCGCATTCGACGATGTTGGTCATCATCGTGACCCCTTCGTCGAGCCGAACATAGGCGATGACGTATTGCGGATCGGAGCGGCGCATCACCGAATAGGTATAGATCTCGCCTTTACCGGAAGCTTCGATCCATTCGACATTGCTGCTCAAGGTGAACGGGCTGGTTTTGCGCGGATACCAAAAGAATTGATTGGTGTCCTTGCAGCGGGGCAGCATCAGCTTGCCGTCGTTGCAGGCGGCCCAGAACTCCGTGTGTTCGACATTTTCCGGCGGTGCCGGCAGAACGCGTTCCGCACTCATGCGTCGTCCCTCCCCAAGATAACCGTTGAACTTCCCATGCGGGTGCCGATGGAACCGCCGGTGCCGTGCGCCAGCGCCAGCTGACAATCTTTCACCTGAACGGCTGGATGTGCTTCGCCGCGTAATTGGCGAACCGCTTCCAGAACTTTCGTCAGGCCGCCCCGGTTCATCGGGTGATTATTGCAGAGCCCGCCGCCATCGGTGTTGAACGGTAGTTTGCCTTGGCCCGAGATCAGGTTGCCGTCGGAGACAAAGGCGCCGCCCTTGCCCTTCTCGCAGAAGCCCAAATCCTCGATGGTCTCGAGCACGGTGATGGTGAAGCTGTCGTAGATCGACGCGTAATCGATATCGCCCGGCTTCACGCCTGCTTCCTCGAAGGCTTGCGGGCCGGAATAGTGACCGCCCGTGTAGGTGAGATCGACCTGGCCGCGCATAATATTCTTCGGCGCTTCGCCATGACCCATGATCTTGACGCAATCCCGGTCGAGCGACTTGGCGATCTCCGGGCTGACGACCAGGAAAGCACCGCCGCCGTCGGAAATGACGCAGCAGTCCAATCGGTGCAGTGGATCGGCGATCAGCGGTGAGCTGACGACATCTTCGACCGACACAACATCGCGCAGCATGGCATGCTCGTTGTGTTGGGCGTGATACGACGCCGCGACTTTGATCCAAGCCAATTGTTCGCTCGTGGTGCCGAACTCGTGCATGTGTCGGCGCGCGGCCATCGCGTACATGTTGACGACGGTCGGTCCGTAGATGAACTCGAACGGCACGTCCGGCGCATCCGAGCCATAGTTTCGGGGCGCTGTGCCCGTCGCCATGCCTTCGGCACGCGGCCGCCCGGCCAAGGTGATCAGCGCGACATTGGCCTTCCCCATGGCGATAGCTTGCGCCGCATGGCCGATATGCACGACATAGGAAGAGCCGCCGGTTTCAGTCGAATCCATATGGCGTACGCTCTTGAGCCCCATATAGTCGATCATCGACAGCGGGCCGAGGCCTGGTGCGTCGCCTGCACAGTAATATGCATCGACATCGTCCGGCCTCAGCCCGGCATCCGCCAACGCGCCAGCGGCGCTTTCGGCGTGAAGCTGGGCGACCGATTTATCCGTCGCCTTCCGCGTGGGATGCTCGTAAATCCCCGCAATATAGGCCTTACCGTTAATGGTCATAGTCAGCCTGGTCCTTGAATGTGAAATCAAACGAATGGCCAGTGCATATCACCAGCCGGTGACAGGGAAAATAGAAGGTGTGCGCGAACCGTCCAGCGTAATCTGGTCTATTCGATCCGCTCGAGGAAAATGTCGTCGAAAACGACGCCGTTGCGTAGCAACTCCAAGATGAGCCGTTTGTATGATACAGGGCTAATATCGCCGCAAACTTGGCTGCCTTTTTGTTCGCAATTGCGAAATGTCACGGTAGCAATATAGGCATCATCGGAATTCAAGCTTCGATCCAGTTTTACCGCATAAGAGGTGCGGAAGCTGCCGACACGGGGGCATGTTCCGGCATCGCCGTCCCGTTTGAAGCTTTCAGTGTATATCCCATCCGTCCCGTCGGCGCGCGGTAGGGTCAGGTTATATTCCAACACTTCCGTCATCAGGCAGTGGCCGATATCGGAGAAATCCGCCTCGACCACCTGCCATTGTCCACGAGGGAATTCGTCGGCGAGCCCGGTGTTTGCGTTGGCAAGAAAGACCAGAAAGAAGAGGAGACGAAGCACGGGCATCTAGTGCGGCCGGTGCAACTCGGCAGCGGGCCGCGTAAAGGTGTGGTGACCTCGCTTGAACCCCATTTCCGGCGCGATTACCTCGGCGACGGCTTGTTCCGGCGATGCGGCGTCAAAGATGACGATATCGGCGGGATTTCCCACTGCGGTTCCATAATCGTCCCGCCGCAGAAGTTTGGCTGATTGGACCGAAGCCATTTCGAAGCAATCGCGGATTTCGCTGGGTTTACTCGCCTGCGCGATATTCGCGTACATGTTGGCCATTCGGATCAACGAGCCGTCCCCGAACGGTGTGAACGGATTGAGGATATTGTTGCTGGAAAGCGAGCACGTGACACCGTGCGGTATCAGGCGGTGAGCGGGCAGCACGCCCCGGCGCACACCATGGTCTTGATCACGGCCCATCAGGAATAGATCGGTCGCGGGCAAAACGGTAAGGGCGACACCGGTGTCGACCAGGCGTTTTGTGATCGCGACGATTTGATCGGGCGGCGCCATCGACATCTTGGTGACGTGTCCGACCGCGACACGCCCGCCATAGCCGAATTTTTCCGTAAGATCGCATACATAGTGGACGTCCATGTCGTCCGACGTGTCGCCGAAATCCAGATGCATATCGATATCGTATTCGCGGGCCAGCTCGAAGATGCGGTCGATCTGTCCTTTATGGTCGGTATCGTATCCGGGTGCGGCACCAATACAGCGCGCCCCCCGGTCGAGGGCCTCAACCAGAAAATCGTCGGTGTCGGCGACTTGCGTGAGCCCTTCCTGCGGGAAGGCGCAGACTTCAACATCAATGGCCCAGGCGTAATCCTTCGCCGCCTGCATAACACCTTCGAGGGAGATCAAGCCGGCGGGTGGGTCGATTTCGACATGGGTGCGCATCCGGGTCGCACCATTCATGATGCATTTCTCCAGGGTGCGGCTGGCGCGCTCATGGACATCCTCAACCGTGAAACCGCGTTTTGCTTCCGCGACGCGGGCAGCGTGATTGGTCGGGCCGGTTTCCGGCTCCGGCGCGCATCGATCCAGTATGCAGGCTTTGTCGAGATGAATATGCGTCTCCACCATACCCGGTGTGGCGAGTTTACCGGCCAAGTCCAACTCTTCGCCCATTGTTTGCAGGGCCTTTCCGATGGTTGCGATTTTGCCGTCGTCAATCAGAATATCGAGCGGGCCATCGCCCTCGCGTCCCATAATATTCGCGTTTCGTAAGATTTGGACCATGTGGTGTTTGCTCCGGATTGGATGAAATTGACGCGGCGCGCGCTTTTCACTTTTTGCCGATGGTATAGTTTGATCTTAAACTGGCCGCTATTGGCAAGACCTCAGTAGGAACGGGAGTGCATTCGATGTCGGTTCAATTGGTGAAGGGCAAAGATTCGGTTCGCGATCAGGTGAGCCCCGAGGAATGGCAGGCGCGGGTGGAACTCGCGGCCGGGCACCGGGTGTTGGCCTATTACGGCGTCAACGACATGACTTACAACCATTTCAGCCTGCGGGTACCGGGCGAGCCAAACGCCATGCTCGTCAAGCGCACGGACTGGATGTTCATGGAAGTGACGGCGTCCTCATTGATCAAATGTGATCTTGACGGCAATCCGCTCATTCCCGAGGACGGACCGCAAGTGCGGGGCGGCGCGTTGATCATTCATGCAGGATTGCTCAAGGGACGTCCCGATTTGAACGGCGTGCTCCATACCCATACGCCGAATATAATGGGGGTTTGCGCACATAAATCCGGCCTTATGCCGATCAATCAGCACGCGATGCGCTTCTACGGCGAGATGAAGTATCACGAATTCGAGGGTTTCGAGTTTGATCCGGACATGACGCCGAAACTGATGCGGGACCTGGAAGGTGGCAAATATATGCTGCTGCGCAGCCATGGTGCATTGGTCTGTGGTGAAAGCGCACCGGAATGCGTGGTCAACCATCACTGGCTGGAAATGGCCTGTCAGGGACAGATCGCGGCGCTTGCGGCGGGCGAGGGGAATTACCTCGTGCCGTCGAAGGAAGCTTGCGAGTACGCGCATTCGCAATTCCAGGACGCCGGTGATTTCCTGAAGGGCGGCAAGGATTGGGAGGCTTGTATCCGTCTCGCCGATCGCCTGGATTCGTCCTATCAGGAATAACGCTATCTGAGCGAGATTAAGCGGCCGCGTAATGTGGCCGTTTTTTTGCCAAACTCACTCGATTTCCTCGGCACGTGGGTCCAGCGACGTGACGATGACACTGGATTGCGATGTCTGCGGTTGGGCCACAAAATCGGCTGGGTCCGCGACTGGCGCCCGTTGGGAGCGGCGATAAAGCGTGAAGCCTGCCAGCAGGGCATAGACGCCCGCTGCATATAGGTAGAGACCGACAGGGCCCACATACTTCATCGCGAGTGACGCGAAGAACGGGCTGATGCTGGCGCCAACGCCGAACGCCAGGAGCAATCCTGCCATGATCGAGACCATGGTCTCCTCCTTCGCATGGTCGTTCGCATGGGCCATGGCGATGGGATAGACGACCGCGCTTAAGCCACCGATGGCGAAGCTCAATCCGAAGATCGGCCACTGCCCAAGAGGCACTGCCAGCCCCATCGCGGCACAAGCGACCGCCGCCGCCACTGCAACGCCGATTAGGACGCCGCGGCGGTCGAAGCGGTCGGAGAGACGGCCGATCGGGATTTGCAGCGCGAGGCTGCCCAACAGAAAAATCGCCATGAAATACGAGATACCGGATGTGCCGAGGCCGATTTGCGAGCCGAAGACAGGTCCGAGGCCCATGAGTGGCGCATTCGTGAAACCTGCCGCCAAGGCTCCGACGACGCCAACCGGTGAATGCCGATAGAGATCCCGTAGGCCGATGCGTTCCGCATCGATGTTCGGTGGCGCACCTTTGCTGGCCAGCGCAATCGGTACCAAACAGAGGCCGAACAGGATTGCCGTCAACATGAACAGCCGGTCGCCCGACGGGTCGCCCAACAGCAAGAGGAGCTGGCCGGCGCCGAAGGATCCCTTGTTAATCACCATATAAACGGAAAATACACGCCCCTTTGTTTCGTTCGACGCAGCACCGGTGAGCCAACTTTCTGCGACCATGAAGACCATGGCCGAGCAGAAACCGAAAACCAGGCGGAGCAAAATCCAAGTGTAGGGATTTACCGACATCGGCAAGATCAGGCAGACCACCGCCAAGACTGCGGCGAAGGCGGTAAAGCATCGGATATGACCAATACGTTGAATGATCCGTTGGCCGTAGAGGCAACCGACGATAAAGCCGATAGAATGGCACGACAGCACGACGCCGATGATTGTCGGGTCGAACCCTTCTTCCGACATTCGCAAAGCGGTCAGCGTGCCGAAGAGGCCGTTGCCTAGCAACAATCCGCACATGCCTACCATCAAGGCACCGAGGGCGAGGATTTCCCTGATCATCTTCTATCTCTTTGGGTAATCGATGGACGGGGTCATTTGCCTCGCCGGAATCCACCTTCGGGAATGGTGATCCAAACGTCAATCCTGGAATGCGCCAAACCAGGTTAAAAATTCACCGGCCTGTGACGGTCATCACAGCGGATTATACGGTAGCGGCGTAGGAGTCGGAACTGGTGATACCCATCGGGCGGTGGGTAGAAGCCAGGAGCATAAAATAAAACCAAGGTAACGACGGGAAGGACATAGCAATGTCTGAACTATTCCTTATAGGGGGATTGCTGACTGCATCGGCGGCGGCAATCTATGTCTTGAATTCGAGCGTGGCGTTGCGGACGACTATAGAAGAGTGAGCTAGGACGGCGGCGCTGTGCCGCCGGACAAGAACTAGGCCATCGGTTTGCCAACGATCTCGGCGTACCGTTCACAGAACTTCGGCCAAGCGTCCGGATTGACGATTCTCTCCGGCCTTTGACCATCCGCGAGCGACAGCCATTGGCGGGCGGCACCTCGGGCGCAATTCATTCGCGCGTCCTCTGTCACACCCGCCGTATGCGGCGTCAGAATGACATTGTCGAGCTGCACCAACGGGTCGTCGAGCGGCGGCGGCTCTACGGCGAAGACATCGATACCGGCAGCGGCGATCCCGCCTGACTTCAAGGCATCCGCTAAGGCGGCCTCATTGACAATGCCGCCGCGCGCGGTAATGACGAAATAGGCACTCTCTTTCATCAGGCTGAACTCCGGCGTCCCGAACATGCCGCTGGTTTCTTCGTTGCGCGGTGTGTGGACAGTGACGTAGTCGGATTCGGCGAGCAATTCGTCGAGCGGCCTCGGCTCCGCGCCCTTCGCCTTGAACTCCTCTGGCGAAAGATAGGGGTCGTATGCCAGGACGCGCATGCGGAACAATTGGCCGCACAATTCCGCCACCCGGCTGCCAATATGGCCAAGCCCGATGATGCCGACGGTCTTACCCAACATATCTTGCCCGATGAACTGATTGCGGTTCCAATCTCGGTCGCTGCGCATACGGCGGTCTGCTTCGAAGATATTTTTGCCGAGTGACAGCATCATGCCGAGTGCGTGCTCCGCCACCGCTTCGCGGTTCTCTCCCGCCTGATTGCAGACGATAATCCCGGCCTCAGTACAGGCGTCCGCGTCGACCGTGTCATATCCGGCGCCATGGGTGCAGACCGCGAGCAGCTTCGGCGCTTTCGCGATCAAATCAGAGGTGACCTGATATTGCGCCGGCAATTCGTCCCGCGTGGAGCCGATCTGATAGCCAAGCGCCGTCTTGATGGCGGGCCAGGTCTCGGTCTCCGGCATGTCGGTCTTCAGAAATCGAATCTCGACCGCGTCGGAGCCGCCGAGGATTTCTTGTGCCACGGCATGTTGCCAGCGATTGAAAAAGAATAATGGGAATCTGTTAATCGGCATTAGTGTACGGCCTCTCGTCCTTCGCCATATGGCGCGATATCGCGCCGGTCGGTAATGAGGTGAATAAGCGACGGCCCGTCAACGGCACGAGCTGCTTGGAAGGCCGCTTCGAAATCGTCGGTCCGAGTCACCGTGAATGACACCGCACCATACGCTGTGGCGATACCCGCGAAATCGGGGCTTTGCAGCACAGTCGCGATCTCGTTGCCGGGCCCAAAGGTTTTGTCTTGGCCAGCCAAGATCGAGCCATGCACTGAATTATCACAGACAATAATCCGCACCGGCAGCTTTTGTTCGACAGCGGTGACCAACTCTTGGCCCGTCATCATGAACCCGCCATCGCCGACAAAGGCGACGACTTCGTGATCGGGCCGGGCCAAGCACGCGCCGACGGCCCCCGGCACTGAATATCCCATTGCACCTGACATCGGCCCGGCCTTGGTGTGCGGTTTCTCGAAACGACGATAGCGATGAATCCAGCGCGAAAAGCTCCCCGCATCGGTAACAATGGTGGTTTCCTGCTCGACGACGCGGTCCATGATGTCGATCACCCGGGCCAAATCCACATCGCCGTAAGCGGTGAAATTACCGGGTTGCGAGAACGCCATGAAGGATGTGTGTAGCTCGGTCGTCCGCGCGCTCCGCGCCGTGTCCGGCGGAGAAAGCTTAGCTGTCAGCGCGGCCAAGGCCGGTTCCATATCGGCGTCCAGCGCCACGTCGCTCTCGAACCTAGCGAGAATATTCGCTTCGGGGTAGATATGGATCAGCGGTTTGCCGGTGCAGAACATGGTCTCGTCGGCAGAGGTAATACCGTCAAGGCGAGTGCCGACCGCGATGATCAGGTCGGATTGATCGATGGCCTCAAGTTGGTTCTCGAAGCGGTTGATCTCCAAATGTCCCGCATAGCAATCGTGACTATTGGGCATCACATCGAGGCGGCGATAGGCGCTCATCACTGGAAGGCCCGCGGCGGCGGCGAATTTGCTCAAGGCATCGGCGGCGTTCTGGTTCGAGATCATTTCACCTGCAACCACGAGCGGCGCTTTCGCCCCGTCGATCATGGCGATGGCTTTGTCGACTAACGCGGCGTCGGGCTCATGTGGTGTGCGGGCCGCCGGTGTGGGAATTGCGGAAGCAGTATCCATCGACGAGACGTCGCGCGGGATTTGCACCACAACCGGGCCGGGACGGCCGTCCGTCGACAGGCGTACCGCCTCCGCGGTCACGCGGGGAATGTCGTCGGTATCCTTCGGTGAGAGGACCGCCTTGGCGACCGCATCGAAAAACGCATGTTGGTCGATCTCCTGAAACGATTCGCGGCCCATCGACCTGGCGTTGACGTGGCCGACGAAGACGACCATCGGCGTCGAGTCCTGCATCGCCGTGTGGATGCCGATGGCGGCGTTCGACGATCCGGGTCCCCGGCTGACGAACACTGCCGCAGGTCGGCCAGTCAATTTGCCGAACGCCTCCGCCATGAACGCCCCGCCGCCTTCTTGGCGCACGGAGACAACGCGGATTTGGTCAGGGCGTTTACGCATGCCCTCCAGCGCATAGAGGAAACTCTCCCCCGGCACGGTGAATGCGGTATCGACACCATGTGCGATCAATGTTTCGACGAGGGCTTCTCCGCCTTTCATGCGATCTCTCCTTGCGGGATAGCTCTACACCGCGGACGCGGCGCATCGCAGACTAATATGCGCTTACGGGCGGGGCGGGAAAGGGTGGTTCGAAGGTCAGGCTCCGGCGGCGGCTTGGGCGCTCTGTTCGTTCGCCAGAATGATGGTGATCGCGCCCGCCGCCAGCACCATGGCGCTCGCTGTCACCAGGCAACCTGTCAGACCCCAGAGTTGGTAGGAGAGGCCGGACAGCAGGCAGCCGACCAATCGCCCGCCCGCATTCGCCATGTAATAAAAGCCCACATCGAGTGCGACTTTATCGGAATCCGAAAAGGATAAGATCAAATAGGAATGGAGGGAGGAATTGATAGCGAAGACGATTCCGAACAACGCCAAGCCGACAACGACCGTGACCGTCGGTGCGATATTCGCTTCGACCAGTCCGGCGATGGCGACCGGCAGGGCGGCGAGGACGAACGCCCACCATTGCGTGGTCCGGGTCTCGCTGGAGCGGCCGTCGACCGAATGGCGTACGATCCGGGGTGCCCATGCCTGAACGCCGCCATAACCGATGACCCAGGCGGCCATGAAGGCGCCGACCTCGGTGAAACTCCAACCGATCACCTCGTACAGGAACAGCGGCACGCCGACCACGAACCAGACGTCGCGGGCGCCGAACAGGAAGAAGCGCGCGGCGGAGAGCAAGTTGATGGCGCGGCTTTTCGAGAGGATTTTCGTGAACTTCACCTTCGCTTTCGCTTTGCCCAAATCGGCGGGCAAGAGGGCCACGGCGGCTATTAGGATCACGAACAGACCCGCCGCCATCGCCCACAGCGCATGCACGAAACCGAGCCCGGAGAGGAGCGCCGCGCCGAGGAAGAACCCGGCGCCTTTCAACGCGTTCTTCGACCCGGTCAGCAATGCCACCCATTTGAACAAAACCGAATGTGCCTCGTCCGGCACGACCAATTTGATGGCGCTTTTCGAGCTCATCTTGGTCAAATCCTTGGCAATGCCGGACAGTCCCTGCGCCGCGACGACGAAGGCGACAGCGATGGCCTTCTCCCAATCCGGGTCCAGTGTGGAGAGCATATAGAGGGCTCCGACCTGCAGGCCCAAACCGCAATAGAGTGTCAGCTTGAGGCCGAACCGCGACCCGATCCATCCCGCCAAGAGGTTCGTGACGACGCCGAAGAATTCATAGAGCAGAAACAGGAATGCCAGTTCCAATGGGGAGTAACCGAGCGTGTGAAAGTGCAGCAGAACCAGCATCCGCAGCGCGCCGTCCGTCAGGGTGAA
>JBMYRC010000033.1:0-35964 GCA_049601975.1 Alphaproteobacteria bacterium
TTCCGGCTATTTGTCGGGATGTCATAGACGCGGTAATGCAGCGCCATTTCAGTGCCGGAGCACCGCTCTCAATTCACGATCAAGAAACTTATCAGATCACGATCGTGGCGACCGGTGCCGTCCGCGAGCAGACCATATTACAGGATGGGCGGCGCAAAATTATGGGATTTTTTTCTCTGGTGATGGTTTAGACGACGCGCCGGAAATCTCTAGTCTATTGGTTGTGGCGGCAAAATCGGGGGTTTACTATGAATTGACCGATACGGCTTTGCAGCGTTGCCGACGAAATGGGGTGATCGTTGAAGATTAGAAAAATCTCCAACGCGAGCCTCGTCTAGCCGTCTGAGGCGAGCATATACTGCTTCTCGGACGCTACTCGGCCATCGCACGAGTCGCCGCATTTTTGGATGATCTGATTTTGCGCATTGGCTGGGATTGTGCCGACGGTGTCGATCTATTACTCCCCATGGGGCGTGAGGATATCGCGGTTTTCCGTGGCTTGAAGTCGGAAACGGTCAGCCGTCAATTGGCGAAACTCAAAAGCTCTGAAATCCTGAATTCGTTGAAATCTGGTCATCTGATGATAAAGAATCGCAATCGTTTTTCGGCATTGATTCCGGTTGTGGGTATATATGAATCGGACGGATTGCATTATTAAATAGCCCGACCTGTCGATGAAAAATCCGATGCCTATATTGCTTCGTGATGGTCTCCCGCATAGGGTGCGGCGCGCTGCGCGAAAGGATGCGGCACAAGAAATCAATTCAAAGCGACGGAGCAGTCGAATATGGGCATGATGGAAAACAAAGTCGTAATCGTCACCGGTGGTGGCCGTGGTATTGGGCGCGGTATTGCCATGATGATGGCGGAACATGGCGCGAAAGTGGTCGTAAATGACCTGGGTGGTGGCGCGGACGGAGAAGGCCACGATAAGGGGCCAGGGCAGGAAGTGGTTGACGAAATTCGGGCGAAAGGTGGCGAAGCCGTTCTCAACGACGAGAGCGTTGCCGATTGGAACGCTGCGCAGCGAATGGTTGAGCAGGCGAAGGATACGTTCGGTGGGTTGCACGGGGTGGTTAATAATGCCGGTATTCTCCGCGACCGCATTTTCCACAAGATGTCCGAGGAAGAATTCGACGCTGTCGTCGCTGTCCATTTGAAAGGTAGTTTCAACGTATCACGCGCGGCCGCGGAGACTTTCCGCAATCAATCCGGAGGTGCGTATGTCCACATGACGTCCACATCCGGACTTGTCGGTAACTTCGGCCAGGTAAATTACGGTGCGGCAAAGCTCGGTATTGCCGGGATGTCGAAATGCATTGCGTTGGATATGTCACGCTATCGGGTGCGTTCCAATTGCATCTCGCCTTTCGCATGGAGCCGGTTGATCGGTACCATTCCGACGAATACGCCGGAAGAGCAGGAGCGGGTTGCGAAAATTCAACAGATGACACCGGAGAAGATTGCACCCCTCGCGGTTTATCTTTGCAGCGATCAATCGCAAGAAGTGACGGGCCAGATCTTTGGCGTGCGCTTCAATGAAATCTTCCTGTTCAGCCAGCCGCGCCCGGTGCGCTCCGTACAACGCACGGAAGGCTGGACGCCAGAGAGCATTGCCGAACATGCGATGCCGGCAATGGAGCCGAGTTTTTCTGAACTGGTTCGTTCCGGCGATGTGTTCACCTGGGATCCTGTATAAGGAGCGAACGCCATGGGGCTCGATTACGACCACCTAATGAACTATGACATCCCGGAGGTCGAACAGACCTATACCAAGCGCGATACAATGCTGTATGCGCTCGGCGTCGGCCTCAATATGGATCCGCTGGATCGCGACGCGCTTCGCTTCACCTATGAGAAGGAGTTGCGAGCGCTACCGACCATGTGCTGTGTTTTGGGCACGCCCGGGAGTTGGATTTCAAAGCCAGATACGGGCATCGAATACTTAAAGGTCCTGCACGGTGAGATGGGTTTCACGATCCATCAACCGATCCCGCAATCGGCAAATCTGAAGGCGAAAACGCGGGTGACTGACATTTTCGACAAGGGTGCCGATGTCGGTGCTCTGGTCGTACAAACCCGAGAGATTGTTGACGCCACGACGGGCGAGAAGATCGCAACGACCACGAGTACGACATTCGCGCGCGGCAATGGCGGTTTCGGTGGTGAGCGCGGTCCTTCGAGTCCGAAATATATTCCGGAAGACCGGATGGCGGATGAAGTATGCGATCTGCCCACCTTGCCGCAAGCTGCTCTGATCTACCGTTTATCAGGTGATTACAATCCCTTACACAGCGACCCTGATACAGCAGAGAAAGCGGGTTTCAAAGCGCCTATCCTCCACGGACTTTGTACATATGGGGTTGTGGGGCACGCTTTATTGAAAACTTTGTGCGATTATAATCCGGTGAAATTCAAGGCGATGTCCGCGCGTTTCTCCTCACCGGTCTATCCTGGGGAGACGATTCGCACGGAGATGTGGCGTCTCGACGACGGAAAAGTCGCGTTTCGCGGCAGCATCCCCACGCGGGATAATCTTGTGATCTTGAACCAAGGCCTCGCGGAGATCGCGGAGTAGGTTTTACTCCGCGGCTTCCGCGTGTTCGGTCGGGAGCGAACGCCGATCGATGCCGTGGCTCAACATATCTTCGATAATGCCGTCTTCCATACCAATTTGGAGCGCGTCATTGAAGCGGTTGAAGAAGCCACACAACGACGTGCGTAGTGTTAACTCGACAATCTGTTCTTCCGAGAAATGTGCCTTTAATTGCTCGAAGATAGCGTCCCGCATGTATTGCGGCTTTTCAGTTACCTGAACCGCATAATCACGCACTAGACGGTCGACCTCGTTGAGCCCTGGGCAGTCGTCTTCGAGAATATTGGCGACCGTCTCCGGTGCCAGTCCTTGTTCCGTCAGGCGCGGCGCGTGATGCGCAACGCAATAGGTGCATTCGTTTAATTTGGAGACGACGACAAGGGCGATTTCTAGATAGCGTTTTGGCAACAAGGCCTCGTCGGCCAAATCCAATAGAAGGCCCATGATATGTTTCAAAGCGGGCGGACGATGGGCAAAGACCTTCACCTGATTTAAAAATGGTCCGTATTCTTCGGAAAACCGCTTGTAGATCGGCTGACAATCCACCGGTACTTCTTCAATGCTCAAGTCGCGCACGCGTGCCATGATCGGTAATCTCCAATAATTTGAACCTTCGCTATCATTCTGCCGGAATGCCCAGTTCTCGCAATAGGGCTAGTTAGAGACGAATTTTAACCCACAATTCCCAAGTGAACTCGATATTCGATGCCCTGAGATGAATATTCTGCTATAAGAATCAGTATATTGAGGCGTTGATGGAGTGGCTAGCATGGCACACCCGATGGGTGATTCGAAACGGGACAGTTTACGTGTCGATTTTGACCGCCGCTTGAAGCTTGAATTCCATGGTTACAAGATCACCTCTGACGTAGGTTTGCTCGCTTATCGGGAGCTTGATGATGCCCTTAGCCTGACCGAGGTTGCCGGGACTATTTTCCAGGACAGCCGTACCGGCAAGAACGGATGGCATGGCATGATTGGGCAGTTCCGTCAGTCGGTTTTGGGGGCGACCGGCAGCAAGAATTCAGCGGCTATGAACTTCTGCTACGAGTGCTACAACGGTGCGGCCCTGGCTCAGGATGCGGTCATGCTGTTACCGACAGAATTCCGCGTGAAGTAACCCTCCGTAAGGTTACTTTTAAACTGGGCGGGTATGCTTGTGGTGGCCGCCATTTTTCTGTCATATGCAAAGATGCTCATTCTGCGTAAATCGTTGCATATCCTGGTGTTGCTGTGTGTCGCATCTCCGACGTTCGGAGAAACATTGATGGATGGTTGGTTTACGTGCCTATGATGGCGGGCGGTATGCTGAAGCAGCCACAGTTCGGGAGCGCCTCGCGAAGGCGGGAGATATCGATGCGCAGACCGCCTTGGCAGGACTTTATATCGTTGCTCCGCCAGGCATCGCTTACTCTCCCAAGAAGGCCGGATTGTTGTATCGGCAAGCGGCTGAGCAAAACGACCCCATCGCACAAATGAACCTCGGTGATTTCTACGAGAAGGGCGTCGGCGTCTCCATCGATTTGGCCAAAGCGGCATTTTGGCTTGGGCGTGCGGCGAATAAGGATTACGACTGGGCGGCCGAACGGTTGCACCAAGTTGAACCCAGGTTGACCATAGTCGATCGCGCCGAAGCGACACGTCTGACCGCCGAATGGCGGGTTATGCATACGCAATGATATCGATTCCGTTCAGGCTTTCGTTTTCCTATTGGACCTATTTTTTCTATGGTGGGTTATCGATGCCATGGTGGCCGGTCTGGTTGTCCAGCCGGGGATTGAGTGAAGTCCAAATCGGTGATCTTTTGGCGTTTGAACGGCTATTCATCGTCGCGGCCAGCCTTGCCGTAGCGCATTTCTCCGATCGGACAGGGCATCGCCGCCGAATATTAATATTGTTCGCGATCGGGATGACCAGTGGTTACGCACTCTTCGGCCTAGCGACCATGTATTGGCATTTCTTCCTGGTCGCCGCGTTGACGGCGGTCTGCCGCAGTCCTCTTATTCCATTAAGCGACAGTATCACGATGACCCATGTGCGTCGCGAAGAGGCAGATTACGGGAAGGTGCGTCTGTGGGGCACGATCAGTTTTATCATTGGCAGTTCGCTCGGCGGTGTCATATTGGAGGGACGGGCTGAGGATTTGATCTTATGGGCGATCGTCGGTTCCTGCGCCTTTGCCGTTATAGGGTTTTATATGCTTCCAGACACGAGGTCGGAAGGCGGCGCGCCTAGGCTAATCGATGGTCTGCGCCTGGCGACACGGCCTATCTTCATGCTGTTTGTGTTGACCGTGGCACTATCGATGACCAGCCATTCGGCGGTCTATGCGTTCGGCAGTTTGTATTGGCGCGGGATAGGTATCTCAGATTCGGCTATTAGCTTCTTGTGGGCCTTTGGCGCCGCATCGGAAATTATCGTCTTTTGGAAAGGGGCTGCGCTTTTAAAGCGGTTTGGGCCGCCCTTACTGATCTTTGCCGGCGCGGTTGCCGCGGTGTTGCGATGGTACCTGACCGGCACCTCAACTGAAATTTGGGTGCTGACCGTGGCGCAAGCACTGCACGCCTTCACGTTTGGTGCAGCGCATCTGGGCGGCATGACCTTTATCAGCCGGATTGCGCCGACGGAATTGCTGGCCACTGCTCAGACATTGTATTCCGCGTTGGCGATGGGGGCTGCCATGGCCTTGATGATGCCGATTACCGGACGATTGTATGGCGCATTCGGTCCCGAAAAAACCTTCTTCGCTATGATGGCGTTGGCAGCGGCGAGTTCGGTTCTTGCGTTGGTATTGCAGTGGCGTTGGAACGGTAAACAAATTTCCCTTTGATCGAGGCGTTTTGCCGCTGTTCGATCCGGAAATCGCGACTACCTCTTTGTGCAACTTGAACACTCGGCCAGAGGAGAGCGCGTGATGCGTGGATTGAACGGAAAAACAGCGATTGTGACCGGTGGCGCCAGCGGGATCGGCAGGGCGATCAGCCAACGATTAGCGGAAGAGGGCTGTAAGGTCGGGATTTTCGATATCAACGGCGACGGTGCGGTGGCAGCCGCTTCGGAAATTGGCGATAATGCGTTTGGCCAAGCCTGCGATATCACGGACTATGCGGCGGTTGATGCGGCAGTGGCGGAATTCGAAGGAAAGGCTGGTTCGTCCGATATTCTGGTCAATTGCGCCGGCTGGGATCAGCTTTACAACTTCCTCGATTCGACGCCTGATTTTTGGGACAAGGTCGTGAAGATCAACCTCTACGGCCCCCTGAATATGTGCCATGTGGTAATGAAGGGGATGGTCGAGCGCGGCACTGGCGGCTCGATTGTGAATATTTCTTCGGATGCGGGCCGGGTCGGCTCTTCCGGTGAATCGGTCTATTCCGCTTGCAAGGGTGGCATGATTGCCTTCGGCAAGACACTTGCCCGAGAATACACGCGCAACAAAATTCGAATTAACACGGTCTGCCCAGGGCCGACCGATACCCCGCTTTTCGCCGCAGTATCCCTCGACCCCGTGGTTGGCGATAAAATCCAGCAAGGCCTGAAGCGAGCCATCCCAATGAAACGCCTCGGAGTGCCGGAAGATTATGCGGGCATGGTCGCTTTTCTGGCGAGCGACGACGCAGGCTATATCACCGGTCAGACGATCAGTGTCTCCGGTGGTCTGACGATGCACGGTTGATTGGGGGAGACACAAAATGACTTACGAAGATCTCATTTATGAAGAACGCGATCATACCGCATATATTACCTTCAATCGGCCGGAGCGTATGAACGCGTTTCGGATGGAGACATATTTTGAGTTTCTGGATGCGCTACAGAAAGCGGGATGGGACCCCGACATCGGCTCGATAGTCCTGACCGGGGCAGGGGGCAAGGCTTTCGGCACCGGTGGTGATCAGGTTGGTAATAAGAAATCAGAGCGTAACAAACGTGGGATTATAGGTGTTCCCGTGGAGGAGATGCACGCCTGTCTGCGTGAGATTCCAAAGCCGATCATTGCCAAGGTTCGCGGTTTTGCTATCGGTGGCGGTAATGTACTGTGCACGCTTTGTGACCTGACGATAGCATCGGAGAACGCCATATTCGGACAAGTGGGGCCGAAAGTCGGGTCCGTCGATCCAGGATTTGGAACCGCCTATCTGGCTCACGTTGTTGGCGAAAAGAAAGCCCGCGAAATGTGGTACCTCTGTCGCCGGTATTCGGCTCAAGAGGCGCTCGAGATGGGGTTGGTTAATGCGGTCTACGCGGATGACGAACTCGACGGGAAAGTCGATGAGTGGTGCGCGGAGATCAATACAAAGAGCCCAACGGCGATCGCCATCGCGAAACGCAGTTTCAACGCCGATACAGAAAACATCCGAGGCATTAGCATGCTCGGGTTCCAGGCGTTGAAACAATATTACGCGACGGATGAGTCGAAGGAAGGTGGGAATGCGTTCCGTGAAAAGCGCACGCCAGAATTCCGCAAATATGTCCCTCGCGGCCGCGGCTAATTCGGCAAGCAGACGTGAAACGAACCCAATACGCGTCGGACTATCAAAAATCGCGATCTTATGCGCCCGCCGTCGTGACCGAAGGCGGGCGTACCGTATGGCTCGCCGGTCTTCTTGCGGCGGAAGACGAGGAGGGGCGATCGCTCGCCGGTGATTTCAGCGGGCAGGTGCGCTGCATCTTCCGCAAGATGGCGGCACAGATGACGGAAGTCGGGGGGACAATCAACAACGTGGTCACGATGACCGCCTTCATCACCGACGTTCGCTACAATGGCGAATTCGTTGAACTGCGGAAAGAATTCTTCCAAGAAAACATTTATCCCGCGTCCACCTTGGTGACGGTGAAGGCTCTTAACCGTCCGGAAGCGCTGGTTGAAATTACCGCGACGGCGGTGACTCCGTAGTCATTTTGGCCGCCGAATGCGCGGGTTATAGTCGCCTGTCGCCTCGGCCATATGCTTGAGGATACGTTTTAAGGGCTGTACCGCCACAGTCATGTCCGTGGCGTTTGCATGAATGAACGCGGCGGGTTCAATCCAAATTCCACAATGGCCATTCCAATAGACAACGTCACCGCGCCTTAAATCCGAGAGATCGTGCTCACAGATAGCCTCCCGTCCGATGGAATGCTCCTGCATGTCGCTATCGCGCGGCACGTTAATACCGCAGCGCATCAAGGACATCTGTACCAATGCGGAACAATCCAATCCAAGGCTGGTGCGACCGCCCCAAAGATACGGCGTGCCGATGAAGCGCAAGGCGACAGCGCAATGATCGGCCTCATGGCTTCCTAAAGGCGCGATATGTCGTTGGAAGACCCAACCGCCTTCAGAGAGTAATCCGAAGCCGCCTTCCTTCGTTTCGGTTAAGCTCAGGGGCGTGTTCATACTGAGGAGCTGTAACGGAGGTAATTTAAGATTAGGTTCCGGATAGATATAGGTGCGCAGGCTCGCAACTAAATGAGTGATGTCACGAAGATCGAGACCGAGAGACTCATCGCGGAGGTAGCCGACATAACCGTCCGTCCGTGCTTGCACCCAGGACCAGCCTTCGCTTCGCTCGAATACGTCGACAATCTCTCCATACAGCAGTTCCGTATCGATGGGGGTCGCCGGGTCAGGTCGTGGTCGTAGTGCTGCACTCCCCACAACAATGCGGGCGGCTTCGCCATCGGTATAGCGGTCTGCTGTGATATTCCCGCGCAATTTCCTATTGGCGAGATCCGGGCGATAAGCATTTAAACGTCGGTCGAGCATTTTTCAGTAACGGCTAATTTCGTTGTGGCTCGACGCCACTCATTCCATGAAAACACTGTAAATGGGTGTTCGCAAATTGATGCGGTAAAAGTCATCTATGGTTCATTAAAATACGCGTTCTTATTTCTCTTTAGTACTATCGTCAAAGGTTAACGCTGAAATCTGGAAATTTTCGACTGCCGCCGGTTTCGGGGACCGAACCGGTCGCGCGGAAGATGGCGCAATAAATCGTCGGAGAGTTTTGCGACATCTTTCTCGAGCGCCGCTGTTACAGCTGCTGCCACGCAGGCGCGGTCGCAATCGACGGGTGTCACACTTCTGGTGCGAGGAAGAATGCTTGTGTCATAAGTAACTCAGTCCGACGGTAAGGAATAGAGTCGAGCGTATAATTCAATCCTGACGGCTTCACCGTTTCCCCGGTGATCCTTAATCTCGTATGTCTTTATGGCGATCATTGCATCTGCTCGTGTGCGCAGGCGAGGGGCCTCGCGTAGCCAATCTGTCGCCGAGTTCAGGTACCGATCGCCGAAGCGTTGGCGTTTCTTTAACCAATCGTCATACGTCACCAAATGCCCGTGTTAGGCGAGCGCCGTACCGACAAGTTCTAGCGCTCGGCGGATAACAGGGTCGTCATTGGAGAGCGCTTGATTATCGACGTCGATCGGAACGACCAGTAATTTCATATCTTGCGCGTATAGGGCGGTGGCAAAGGCGATGCCAAAGAATGCTATAAGGATTGGCCGAATTTGACGCCGGATACGATATCGTTTTCCCTTAGAGATCAGGCGCGTTGACATTGCTGCTTTTTTCTTCGCTCGGTATATCTCCTTCAGCATATGAAAGACTGAGAAGGAAAAACACGCATGTTAGCCGATCAGGGTCTGCGCAGCGGCGGGCAAGTGCTTGTCGATCAGCTTCGAATTCATGGAGTAGACACTATTTTTTGCGTCCCGGGCGAGAGTTATCTCACCGTGATCGACGCACTCCATGACGCTCAAAATGAAATAAAGACGGTTGCCTGCCGTCAGGAAGGAGGTGCCACTAATATGGCGGAAGCTTATGGCAAACTTACCGGTCGTTCCGGTGTCGCAATGGTCACGCGGGGGCCGGGTGCGTGTAACGGCTCAATTGGTGTGCATACCGCGATGCAGGATTCGACACCGATGGTCATTTTTATTGGCCAAGTTGCACGCGACCAGGAATACCGCGAGGCATTCCAAGAAGTCGATTATCACAAGTTCTACGGTGCGATCTGTAAGGAGGTCATACAAATCGACCATGCGGATCGAGTTCCGGAATTGGTCAGCCAAGCATTCCATGTCGCGGCATCGGGCCGACCGGGCCCCGTCGCGGTCTCTATTCCGGAAGACATGCAGCGGGATATGGTGGATGTGGCCGACGCACGACCATTTCAGACCATCCGTCCCGAAGTCGGTCCAAAGGCTATGAGCGCGTTTCAAGGGCAATTGGCATCGGCAGAGCGCCCGCTGATGATCCTCGGCGGTGCCGGTTGGAGCGAACAAGCTTGCACCGACATTCAAGCATTTGCGGAAAGGAATGCGGTGCCGGTCGCAGCTTCATTCCGCTGCCAGGATTTGTTCGACAATATGCATTCGAATTACGCGGGTGAACTGGGGACGAGTGCAAGCCCTGCGCTGAACCAACGGATGCGGGACGCCGATTTATTGATTGTCGTCGGCTCGCGGCTCGGTGAAATGACCAGCGGCGGTTACAGCTTAGTTAACATTCCTGTTCCAAAACAAAAACTCGTCCACGTATATTTGGATTCGTCAGAATTGGGCCGGGTGTATGAGCCGGATCTCGCCATCGTGGCATCAATGGAAAGTTTTGCCGCCGCGGCCCGCGATATGAAGGCGGTTGCCTGCGGCAAATGGGTAGAGTGGATGCACCAGGCCAATCGTGATTACGTCGATAATTTGGCGCCATCGCTACCGATGGAAGGTGTCGACATGCACGAAGTCATGAATTTCCTGAATGACCGACTACCCGAAGACGCCATCATTACCACGGATGCGGGGAATTTCTCCGGATGGGCGCAACGGTTTTACCGATATCGGAAATTCCGTACCCAATTGGGGCCGACCAGTGGCGCTATGGGGTACAGTATCCCCGCCGCGATTTCGGCGCGATTGACCCGTCCCGATCGGCCTGTCGTGTGCTTCGTCGGCGACGGTGGTGCCATGATGTCAGGTCAAGAGATCGCGACGGCTGTTCAATACGGCTCTGATCCGATCATTTTGATCCTCAACAATAATGCCTACGGCACGATCCGGATGCATCAGGAACGGGATTATCCAAATCGCACTCTAACGACGGATTTAGTGAATCCTGATTTCGCAAAATGGGCGCAAAGCTTTGGAGCTTTTGGCGCCGTTGTCGAACGGACCGAGGATTTTACACCTGTATTCGAGGCGGCGATGAACGCGGGCCGTATATCAGTGATCGAAATTCGCGTTGACCTGGAGACCATCACTACCCGCACGACCATGAGCAAACTCCGAGGCTCTGGCGTCAAATAGAGAGAGGAGAGGCGATATGCCAACGATTACCTATCTGACGACGATCCAATTTGACTTCGGTGCGGTTAAGTTACTGGGCGGAGATACCAAAGCGGTTGGCATTTCCCGCCCGCTGGTCGTAACCGATAAAGGGGTCGCTGCGTGCGGTGTACTGGATAAGGTACTGGAGCATCTTCCCAACGCGATGCAGGTTTCGATATTTGACGGAACGCCGGAGAACCCAACGGAAGCCGCGGTATTGGAGGCTTTAGTGCAATACCGGGCGAACGATTGCGACGGTTTGATTGCTGTCGGTGGCGGCTCGCCAATGGACTTGGCGAAGGGTGTCGCGATTCTCACGGCGCATGAGCCGCCGTTGGAGCAATACGCGGCAATCTTTGGCGGGGCAGCTAAGATCACAGATAAGGTTGCCCCGGTAATTGCCGTCCCTACTACGTCGGGCACCGGCAGTGAGGTCGGACGCGGAGCTATCTTGACGTTAAATGACGGACGGAAACTCGGTTTTGCCAGCCCCAACAATATTCCAAGGCGGGCAATCTGCGATCCTGAATTGACGCTTGGATTGCCGAAGCGCCTGACGGCGGCGACGGGAATGGATGCGGTTGCGCATTGTGTCGAGACGTTTATCTCGCCGGTCGTCAATCCACCGGCGGAGGGCATTGCTATTGAAGGGCTGCGCCGCGCCATGGGATTTATAGAGCGCGCGGTGGGGGACGGCGGCGACCGAGAAGCTCGCTGGGAGATGATGATGGCGGCGATGATGGGCGCAATGGCGTTTCAAAAGGGCTTGGGCGCTGTCCACGCCATATCGCATCCGCTCGGTGGATTAAAGGAACCGCGCCTTCATCACGGAACTTTGAATGCGGTCGTGATGCCCGCAGTCCTGCGCTATAATGCTTCGCACGTCGGGGACAAATACGACCGGCTTTGTGTGGCCATGGGATTGGAAGTGGGAACAGACCTTCCGTCCTTTATCGAAGAATTCAATGCGAAGCTGGAACTGCCCGCGAACCTTCGGGAAATGGGCGTCCCGGATGCCGTCGTCCCCGATATGGCAGCGGCGGCGGAGATTGACCACTGCAACGCAACCAATCCCCGACCCGCCGCCAAGGAGGATTATCTGGCGCTCATTCAAGAGGCTATGGGCTGATTCACAACGCGGGAAATTGAAGGATGCCTGTGAGATTCCCCATCGGAGCGATCTGTTTTGGTCAAATCTTGGCCCAGGTCGGTGCTTTCCGTGCCCGCGCTATTGCCGTCACTGATGTCGGAATGGTCGCTCAATAATACGGAAGCTGGATGGGTCACTGGATTTCTATGCTGGATACGCGGTCTCGGTGCCGGTCTTGGTGTCGTTGACGGACAAAGCGAATCTATCTTCTAGGTGTCGCCACAATCACGATTTCTTCTGCTGGGTTTGCCTATTGTGCAGACGATTTTTACTCCGCATGTGCGTTTCGCGCCCTGAGTGTGGGGGGGGCTGGAACTTATATGCCGGGGCTGAAAGCCCCAAGCGATATCGTTGAAGGCCCGTAACAATCCCGTGCGGTCTTGGCTGACGTCGCTAGTGTTGGAGCCAGCGGTGCCGCTTTCTTCCTTATCGCTGAGACAATCGGGGCTTGATATGGTTGGCGTTTGGGAATTGGTGTCGGCGCAATTGGCGCGGCTCTATCGTTCGTGATCGTGTTCGCGGTTTTGCCAGGGCGAAAGCCGGAGCGTAAAGAGGGCCCTCAGGGAGCATTGTTGGATTTCCGACCTGTGTAGCGGAATACCTCCGCCTTCCTTGGCCTACTACATTGGATACATAGTCCATACCTGGGAAATGTCGGCTCTCCGCAGCTGGGTTGTCACGTTCCTGACTTTCACGGCGCTTTACACTGGATCGGACCGTGGCATATTCACGACAGCCATTATTGCCACGTGCCTCGGCTTGGTGGGAACCGTGACAAGCGTCGCCGGCAACGAAATTGCGCGGAAACTCTGCCGCGGGCGATATATCATCTGCGTGGTGACCGTTTTGATCGGATTGGCATTCGAAATCGGATTTTCGAGTGGCGGATCGTACGGTTTGGCGGCGGCTTTGTGCCTGGTGTATGCCGGTTTGATTTGGGCCGTTTCTTCATCTTTGACGATGCGAACCGTTGGGGGCGCCAAGCCCGAACGCCGTGGCGGCACGATGGCGGTGCATTCGATGCTCGGCTATTTCGGCGTTTTTCTTGGCCCCCTTGCATTGGGAGCGACACTCGACCTCGCAGGGGGGATAATCCGCACGCCTGGGGGGGGGCGTTCATGCATCTAGGCATTGTCGTTTTAGTCGGCTTGATCATCTTTCAGGTCCTAGGACCAAGAGACCTTGCCGAAGATAGGACCGCGCGCTAGTTCAAAGAAATAGCGATATCATATTAGATCAGATCCATCTGCTGTAAACTTCATTGATGCTTTGGGTCTGAGGCGGTATCGTGACACTATCGCTTGGCCGGAATGGGATGATCCACTTCGGTTTTATTGAGTGAGTTCGACCCATTCACGGTCGATTGAATTAGTCTAAGGCCTGATTTTCAGGTTCAGGGAGGTTAAAAAACCATGAGGAAGACCACTGGTATTGTAACCGCAACTATTGCGGCATCCGCCTTTGCCTTTCTTTTGAGCGCACCGTCGCCTGCAAGCGCCGGTTCTCACGAGATGGTAGAGGGTCCGAAAGTTAAGTGGCGTGTCTCGCTTTGGGGAAAGCGTCGTGCATTTACAGAGAGCCTTGAATTTATTTCCGATACAGTAAAGAAGCGCACCGGCGGTAATTTTAATTTTAAGCTTTATTACGGTGAGCAGCTCTCGAAAAGTAAAGAAAATCTTGATGCAATTTCGGTGGGTGCTGTCGATGCGGCACTGGTTTGTCAATCGTATCATCCCAAAAAGCTGCGTACGGCAAATGTTCTCGACATGCCGTTCCTGCCAATCACTAACTTCGACGTCCAATATGCTGTTTCGAAAGCCATCTTTAGCCACCCTGCTGTTCAGAAGAACTTTAAGCAGTGGAATGCCAAGATATTCGCTATCAATATCCTGCCTCAATACGAATACATGGGAAAAGGCAAGCCGCCGGCTTCTGTTGCCGACTTCAAAGGCATGCGCTTACGCGCTCTTGGTGGTATGGGTCGTTCGGCTAAGAAGATTGGCGCAGTGCCGACGACGGTTCCAGCATCGGAGACATACAACGCTCTCGCTCGTGGTACGGTGGATGCAATCGGCTTCCCGTTCACATACGCTTTCAGTGCCTATAAGCTGGATGAGGTTGCAGAATGGTACACGACGAATATGTCACTTGGTACAGTCAACTGCCCAGTTGTGGCTAGTATTGATTCATGGAACAAGCTTCCGGAGCAGTACAAGAAGCTTTTGAACAGCTTGATGAAACCTGCGGTTGAATATCAAGCAGCAGCCTATGCAAAGAAAGATATCGTGAATTTAAAAGAATGGCCTAAAAAGATGAAAGCCATAACAATTCCTGAAGACCAAATGGCTGAATTCCGCAAAATGGCGGGTAAACCGATTTGGGACGAATGGGTCAAAGAGACTTCGCCGACAGTTCCGGAAGCTCAGGAGCTTCTTGATCTTTTACTTAAGACTGCGGCAGATGCTCGTAAGCAGTTCCCGACGAAGCGGACTTACGGTAAGTAAGAACTGTTGAAATGTATACCGTCGGACCTTAGCTGGTCCGGCGGTTTTTTTTAAGTTTGGGTTAAATATCCGTTCAGGGGTTTGGGAATGGCGACGACGGAAGACGCACAGGAGATGACGGCAGGCGAGCGAATGCTCTCGGCCATTGACGAAGTTTGGTTCAAGATAGAAAGCGCAATGAACCTCCTAGCTGCATTTTTTATTTTTGGCATAATGTTGCTAGGTGTTGCTCAGGTAATCGGCCGTTCCGTATTTAACCAACCTGTTCGCGGTTATGTTGATATCGTGGAAATTTCGATCACCGTATTTGCATTTTTGGCCATATCCTACTGCCAGCGTCTTGCTGGACACGTTCGGATGGAAATCATCATCGGAAGGTTCAAAGGCCGGATCCTCTGGATTACAGAAACCTTTGGCACGATTATAACGATGTTTATCGTCTGGGTTTTAATGATTTATGCCTGGGATCATTTCATGCGGGCATGGTCGATAGGTGACAGCTCTATAGACGTAGAGATTACTTTGTGGCCGTCAAAACTTTTAGTACCACTGGCATTTGGAATGCTTACGATCCGTTTGCTAATCCAACTGATAGGCTTCCTGCGTCTGGTCTTAAGACCGGATGCTTTACCAATTGGTATACCAGAAATGGAGACGGTTGAGAAAGCTGCTGAAGAAGAAATTAAAGCCGGTTTGGGTGGAGATATGGAAGGTGTCATTTTGCCCACTGTTGAAACAACAAAGGATGCCAAATAATGGATGAGTTTCAAATTGGCATCTTATGGACATCTGCCCTTTTGGTTATGGTCTTCCTTGGTGTGCGAGTTTTCGCAGCTGCTGCAGTTGTAGGCCTTATGGGTACTGTCCACATTATTGGTTGGGACGCGGGTGCAGGTATTATTGGAACGGTACCTCATTCCAAAGCGGTTAACTATGCATTAAGCGTTTTACCAATGTTTATTCTCATTGGTTTTATTGCCTACCACGCGGGCTTAACTCACAAATTGTTTGAAGCTGCGAAAGCGTGGTTTGGCTTTGTGCCAGGTGGTTTGGCTGTGGCGGCAGTGTTCGCAACAGCCGGTTTTGCAGCAGTCTCTGGAGCGAGTACAGCGACGGCCGCTGTGTTTAGCCGTGTGGCTATTCCTACAATGCTCGAAAATGGGTATGATAAAAGATTGGCGGCGGGAGTCGTCGCGGCGGGTGGTACGCTAGCATCGCTCATACCACCAAGCGCGATCTTGGTGATTTACGCCATTATCGTTGAGGAATCCGTTGGTGCTCTAATTATTGCCGGCTTCATACCTGGCATCGTGTCTGCGATCATATACGCAATGTTGATCATTGGTCAGTGTATGTGGAAACCTGAACTTGGACGGCCAATTGCGTCACCTCCGTTGATGGTCCGGATAAAGACGATACCAGGCACCTTGCCGATCTTTTTTGTTGTCGGTGTCATCTTCTGGGCGATGTACACTGGTAAAGCCACTCCGACGGAAGCCGGCGCGCTTGGTGCGTTCATCGTACTTTGTGTGGCGTTCTTCCACGGTATGAAGTGGGACAACTTGCAGGATGCACTGCTGGAGACAGCTAAACTCTCGGTTATGATCTTTGCCTTGATTTGGGGCGTTTTGATCTTCGTCCGCTTTTTAGGGTATTCGGGACTTCCGGAGGAATTTGCCTCGTGGATTGTGGGCTTGCGTGAATCTCACGGCTTCCCACCGGTCGTTATCATGATTTTAATCCTTTGTGGTTACGCCATTTTGGGGATGTTCATGGATGCCATTGGTATGCTTTTACTGACATTGCCAGTTGTTTATCCAGCGGTTATTGAACTAGGGTATAGCCCCATTTGGTTTGGTATCATTGTGGTCAAGATGTGCGAGGTATGCCTCATTACACCGCCAGTTGGACTCAACTGCTACGTTGTCGCGGCGGTCAGACCGGATATTCCATTGGGAGACGTCTTTAGGGGAATAGCACCATTCTTCGGTGCGGATGTGGTTACGATCGCGTTGTTTCTTGCCTTCCCAGAACTCATTACATGGCTACCAAGCCTGATGTAGTGATCCCCTGAAGGATAAGCAATAAGTATGAAGGCCGCTCTGCCGATTTGCAGCGGCCTTCACGCTTTTGGGAGCAATTGTAAATCCATAATTCTTGTATGTGACTGACTTACGATTTTAATAGATAAGTCGACCAATCAAGTAGAAGCATTTCTAACGGACGATAGGATCCAGTCTCAATAGCGTAGACAACACATGCTGAGAATGCGCCAATAAATCAGTCGTCTTATGGTAGCTTCGCAACACCGGACGGGGATCCGCTTTGCTACTTCAAGGAAGGGAAGTCGGTTGAGGGAATATCCGAATACACGCATCGATGGATGAGTGGGACCTGGCAATTTGAATCAGCAGAGAACCGTGAAGCTCTTGCGAAATCGTCGAAAAGCTATGCTCCTCAATTCGGCGGGTGTTGCGCTTGGGTGGTAAGTCAGGAATATATAGCATCCATCGGCCTAAAAGCTTGCTCAATTGCGAATGGGAAACTCTACCTGAATTTTTTTAAAAAACTTGAAAGCTTAAAGGTCGCAAGATATCCGCGAAACATTGCGAGCGGCATTACGAATTGGCCCGCCGTTTTGAAGGACGAATTGAATAAGGCTTAGTTATAATCTTGAGAAATTCCCGCACTTACTAATTGCAGGCTTTTGAGAAGTTTTTCGCTTCGGTCATTTCTTACGCCAGCCTATCGGCGGAAAGACTTTTGATTGCCTTACGCCGGAGGAACTCAATCACCAAGTCGACGCGTTCCTCGACGAATTTTATAGAGGGAACAAACTTTGTTAGCCGATGGACGGTGATGTTTCGAAAGTGCTTTATTTAATTGCATTAATACTCCATTTGGAGAATTAATCGCATAGCTTGAAAGTCGCGCCTTATTCCTGGAGTTTATCCATTATGTCGTCGAGATTTTCGAAATATTCCAAGATATCTTTGGTTTCGGTTTAAGCGGCCTCAACGATTGCATTGAGTTGCTTCAACAAGCTCAAAAATGTATTGTCTTCTTCTTCCTTTCCGAAGGCATTGATGCGGTCGATTTCTTCCCGAAACCATTCGATTTATTGGAACAAATAAAAAAATTTCGGATTGCAGCACTTGTGCTTCTTCCATCTCAGCCGCTGCCATCATGGGAGCATTCACTTCGGATATTGCCGCTAACCTTTCAAATTGGCGCGTATTCCGACGCGCGTCAGAGATTTTTTGCATGATCGTAAAGGACGAACATCGTAACCATCAAATAGCTGACATATATACGCTTTGCGTTTCTTTTTCTCCGGACTAAGTATTTTCTGAGAAGAGTTTTAAATTTCCAGGAATATATTGCACATGACTTCGCCAGCAGGACGCATTCGGCATCAGGACGAAATCGAAAAATACGTCCCACCGGGCCATCATGGGACGGTAAATCTGCGTTTAATCGAAAAGGATTTTTGCGGCACCTTCGAAATGGCGCATGGTACTTTGGAGCCTGGTGGTGTCGCCGAGGCGCATGACCACGAGATCGAACATCAAGTCATTTATGTTCTGGAAGGGACCTGCGATGTGACTCTTGGCGACGCTCCGACAGTTGAATGTGGTGCCGGAACGGTTATTGAAATCCCGCCGAAGGTAATGCATGAAGTCGTGGCAAAGGGAGACTCACCCTTAAAGGTCTTAGTGATCTATAGCCCGCCGCTGCAGCCTAGAGACGACGTCCCGGTCGATTGAGCGCCGGACAATATCCAACAAGTGAAAGAACTCATGAGCGAACAGAATTCGAATGCCGGTGCTCTGACTGGAATAAAGGTGATCGACCTAACGCGGGTGTTGAGTGGTCCTTATGCTACGCAAATACTTGCGGATCACGGCGCTGAGGTGATTAAGGTCGAACCTCCCACAGGTGACGAGGTGCGCGATTGGGGGCCTCCGTTCCACGAAGGGGACGCGTCTTACTTTATCGGCCTCAATCGCAACAAACGGTCAATCGGAATCGATCTGCGCCAAAAGGAAGGTCAGGATATCCTGCTACGTCTGTTGGAAGACGCGGATATTGTCTTTGAGAATTTCAAGACCGGCCAAATGGAGAAATTTGACCTGGGGTACGAAGAAACGCTCAAGGCACGCTTTCCCAAGTTAATATACTGCCGGATTAGCGGTTACGGTGCGGATGGACCATTGGGGGGCTTTCCTGGGTATGACGCGGTGATTCAATCTGCGGCTGGCTGGTTCAGCGTGAACGGCACTTCGGAGAGCGGTCCAACTCGTGTCGGTATTCCGATGGTGGATATGGGCACCGGACTTTATTCGACTATCGCGATGCTGATGGCATTGTCAGAGCGTAATCGCTCCGGGCATGGGCAGTTTATTGATATGGCGCTGTATGATTGCGCTGTGTCACTGCTGCATCCATATCTCGCTAATTTCCTGCTTTCAGACAAAGTTCCCCAGATCACCGGGAATCAGCATCCCAATATTGCACCTTACGATAAGTATCCAACAAAAAGTGGAGATATTTATATTGCCTGCGGGAATAATCGGCAGTTCCGGGGATTGTGCGAGGTGCTCGGGCAGGGCGAGCTTGCAGATGATCCACGGTTCAAGGACAACGGCGATCGTTCTCAAAACCGGGAAGCTTTGACCGATGTGCTGCGCACTGCGATGGTTAACGAAGACGGAGATGATTTGTGCTCGCGCCTATTGGCGCAGAATGTACCTGCTGGCCCCGTCAACGATATCGCGCAAGTCATGTCACACCCTCATACGGCCCACAGGAACATGGACGCGAGCGTTGATTGGTATCGGGGAGCCGGGACACCAATTAAGTTTTCTCGGACCCCAGGCGATCTGAAAACGCCACCTCCGAAGTTCGGTGCGAATAGTAGAGAGGTCATGTCGGCGCACGGATTCAGCGACAGCGATATTGATTCGTTGATCGAAAAAGGCGCGTTGCTGGAAGAACGCCGGAAATAGCTGAGCGACTATCGGGTATAGTCGTCCAAAGCTGCTGATATTTGGTCGAAAACGCCATTCCAATCGCCTGGAGCGGGCTGTCGGAACAAACGCATAGTCGGATACCAGGGGCTATCCTCGCGCTCTGTTTGCCAGCGCCAATCCGGCGCATAGGAAAGCAAGGTCCAGACTGGCTTGTTTAAAGCCCCGGCCAAATGGGCGACACTCGTATCCACGCTAATGACAAGATCTGTCTGTTGGATGAGCGCCGCCATTTCGGCGAAATCTTGAACATCCTTGCCCGGATTATCCAAGGGGGCGTCCGAGATGCCAAACTGTAGTCCGATGAATTGGAAATCGACGCCGGCCAACCGGTCGAGTAACGCGGCCGGAGAAATTGAACGGCGGTGGTCGTTGGGGTTTGCTTCGCTACCTTGCCAACATATTCCGACAATCGGTTTATCATCGTTGACTGACAACTCTATCCCTTGTGTTGACTGTGGAGTGAAGTCTTTTGTTAATGCAATGTCTTCCAGCCCTATATTTAAACGATCCATGATGCTGAGTAGGGGCAGTTGAAAGTCGGCAGTCGGTAGGTACCCATCTCGGTCCCGCACCAACACGCCTTCAAGTGCAGGAATTCCCGTGAAGAGCCGTTCCAGAGCAGGCGGAACATGTAGGAACACAAGTGCTCCGTGCTCCTTCAGTACAGGTAAGAAGCGCGAGAATTGAATAACGTCACCATATCCTTGCTCGGCCCAAACGATGATTGAGCGTCCCGATAAGTCCTCGCCTTTCCACAACGGAATTTCGGCGATGGACGGGTGAGGAAGAACTCCGCGAGATGGTCGCGCTTCGAAGTCCTCCCAACCGCCCGGCATATCCCCCAATAGCAACCGTACCATCGCACGATTAAGTTTCGCCGGTGCATAATCGGGCGCTACGCCCAGTGCTCGATCGAGGGTCCGCCAAGCGTCTTCCGGCTGACCGTTGGCCGTTTCCGCCGAACTTAAGTTTAACAACATTTCAGGGCTTTCCGGTGACAATGCTAAAGTGCCGCGAGCAATTTCAACGGCATCGGAGGTTCTGTTCGTCTGTTGCAGCATTGCGCAGAGATTCAGCCGGGCATCAAAACTGTCTGGCGCGAAAGATACCGCTTCTTCAAGCTGGGAAACTGCATCTTCATGGCTCCCTCGATGAAATAGGAGCGTTGCAAGATTGACGCGTGCCGGCAGTAATTCAGGCGCATAGGTTAGCGCTTTTTCAAAAGCTGTGACCGCAGCAGCGGGCTGACCGCGGCCCAATTCCAGCATCGCTATTCCGTAATGCACGGCGCCGCTCTCTGGCGCGATACTTGCGGCGGCATTGTACTCAATTGCGGCTTCGTCAATCCGCCCGGATTCCAGCAATAAATTTGCCAGATTGAGATGTGCATCGGCGAGGTCGTCCGCGAGGGTAATTGCTTTCCGGTAACACGCTTCCGCGGACCGTGCATCGCGTGCTGTTGCGAACGCTAGGCCCAGATGGGTGTGTATCGTCGCATCCTCGGGCAACCCTATGGATGCCATCTGCAGTAATTCGACGGCAGCAGACGCGTGGCCGGTATGTAATGCTATGAGACCCAAGCCTTGGGAGGCATTCGGCTGGCCAGGGGTATCATCCAAAATTTCACGATACAATGCTTCGGCATCTTGAAGCGCGCCCTGACGCAGTAGACGGTCTGCCTGTTCTAAGGATGCAGTAAGTTTCGCTTGGTCCACGATAGAATTTCCGCCCGATTTAGCAGCCGGCGCAATAAAGCCAGTTATTCGCCGAGAATATCGCTATTTTGGCTCGCGCGATAGGAAAGCAGGTACGTGATCTCCAAGGCCGACGGGACTTCCTTCGTTGAACTTATCATTGTCATCCTGAGTCGGCTTCCTGGCAACGTGTGGTTTGCGTGCTTTTGGTGCTTTGGGCGTTTTCTCGGTATCGGCCTCTGCTTTCCTCGCCAACGGTGCTTCCGATCCATTGGAGGAGGGTTTAGGCTTGTTATTTCGACCTCCGCCACGTCGTCCTCGGGCGCGTGGAGCCTCTGTATCGGCTTCGATTACCGCCGCTTCCACATCTTTTAACTCAAGACGGGGAATTTCGAGGCCGGTTAGTTTGATAATCATGTCGAGATAGCGTTTCTCATCGGGGGCCGCGAGCATAACGGCCCGGCCGGATCGCCCTGCGCGTCCCGTACGCCCGATGCGATGAACATAGTCATCCGCATTGATCGGCACATCGAAGTTGAAGACATGGCTCATCGCCTCGATATCCAACCCGCGGGCCGCGACATCGGAGCAAACCAATAATCTGATTTCGCCCTTCTTGAAGGCTTCAAGGGTATCCGTACGTTGAAATTGGTCCATATCGCCGTGCAGGGCGCCAGCTTCGAAGCCGTGTCGTTTAAGCGACTGCTGAACAGTGCTTACGTCGCGTTTGCGGTTACAAAATATTAGCGCGTTTTTTACATCTTCGGACTTCAGTAAAGACCGGAGCGCGTTGCGCTTTTCTTTGTGATCTACGACGACAAGCGATTGGGATACCGTCGCTGCTGTGCTGGCAGGCGGACTGACAGTAATTTCCTTCGGATTCATCAAGAATTGGTCGGCCAAACGGCGGATCACCGGCGGCATAGTCGCGGAAAACATCAGAGTTTGTCGGATCTTCGGCATCAACGAGACGATTTTTTCTACGTCCGGAACAAAGCCCATATCGAGCATGCGGTCCGCTTCGTCGATGACCAACAATTTGACGTCGGACAAAAGTACACGGCCACGTTCGAAATGATCCAGCAACCGTCCCGGTGTCGCGATCAACACGTCTACACCGCGATCCAGCAATTTGTCCTGATCATCGAAGGACACACCGCCGATCAAAAGCGCTTTCGAGAGTTTTTGATACTTTCCATAAATATCGAACTGCTCCGCGACCTGCGCTGCGAGCTCGCGCGTCGGCTCAAGGATGAGCGAGCGTGGCATACGGGCACGAGCGCGGCCCTGAGCCAAGATATCGATCATGGGAAGTGTGAAGGAAGCGGTCTTACCGGTGCCAGTTTGCGCGCCACCCATAATATCGCGATTCATCAAGACGTAGGGGATTGCCTGCGCTTGAATCGGTGTTGGCGACTCATATCCCGCCTCGCTCACAGCGCGGAGGAGTTCGTCGCTCAATCCGAGATCTTTAAAGCTGGTTTCGTCCATAAAGTGGGCTCTTGAGCCCTCTACTGTTGCTGATGTTCAGTATCTGTAGACGCGAAGAAACGCGTTTTCGTTTCGCTCGGCGTCGTCATCTTGTCCTGTCTTCTTCAGGAAGTTTGTCAAGCCGGTGTTGCTTAACAAGCTGCGCTTTGCCTGTCCAGCCCGAAGGTATAGTTATGAAGGGCCAAAGTCGACTTCAGATAGGATCTATGCGTGTCAAAAATTCCACTGATATTGGTCCCCGGCCTATTATGCGACGATGCTCTATGGGCGCCGCAAACGAAATGGCTGAGCGATATTGCGGATATCTCGGTCGGAGAGACGCAGATCGATGATAATTTTCCGGCGATGGCGGAAAGAATTCTTGAAACGGCACCCCAACATTTCGCCCTCGCGGGACTTTCGATGGGCGGGTACGTTTGCATGGAAATTATGCGCCAGGCACCTGAACGTATTGAGCGGTTGGCGCTTTTCGATACGTCGGGGCGGGCAGACACGGTGGATCAAACGAAACGCCGCAAGGCCTTGATCGAATTGGCGACGATCGGAAAATTCAAAGGTGTTACGCCGCGGTTGCTACCACTCTTGATCCACAAAGACCGTCAGAACGATAAAGAGCTTACGGATGCGGTCATCGCAATGGCCGGCCGGGTAGGTCAGGCGGGGTTTTTGCGCCAACAGACTGCGATTATGAATCGACCGGATCGCCAAGCGGAAATGGCGATGTACGACTTGCCGGTGATGGTGGTATGCGGGCGCCAAGATGCGTTGACGCCGCTCGATCTGCATGAGGAAATGGCGGAACTTATCCCGCTTGCGCGGCTGTGCCTGATAGAAGAATGCGGGCACTTATCGACACTAGAACAACCCCATGCCGCAACCGCTCTTATGCGGGACTGGCTTCTGCGGGATTGATATCTAATTAATTGATTGTGATGCCAAATTCATATTCCGCTTTAGACGACATTCTGTCGCTCGCCCACCTCAATCCCGCACCTCGGGACAGGGTGCAAATCGCCGGTACCGATCCGGTTCTCGCCACCAACTTTTTTATTGGAACTGCCGGTGCGGCCGCTATTGCCGCAACTGGCATCGCGTCCGCGAATTTATGGGAGTTGCGAACGGGACGGTCCCAAAACGTCTCAATTGACGTCCGCGCCGCCGCCATGGCGATGCGCAGCGACCGTTTCGTACACCGCAACGGTGAAAAGATTCACGGTTGGGACGCAGTATCCGGAATATATCAAGCAAAGGACGGGCGTTGGCTGCAGTTGCACTGCAATTATCCCCATCATCGCGACCGGACCGTCGCACTACTCGGGGCCAAACCGGAACGCCCATCCGTCGCGGCGGCGATCGCGAAATGGGATGCCTTTGAATTGGAAAATGCCGTCACGGAGGCGGATTCAATCTGTGGCGTCGTCCGCACACCGAATGAATGGGCGTCGCACCCGCAATCCGCCGCGGTCGATGGCCTGCCCCTGATCGAAATCATAAAAATTGCGGATAGCGATCCTGAACCGTTCCCCGAAGGGGACCGGCCGATGGGCGGCGTTCGTGTTGTGGACGTGACACGGGTGATTGCGGGACCAATGTGTGGTCGCACACTGGCGGAGCATGGTGCGGATGTCATGCGGATCAGCGGGCCCGGGTTGGCTTTCTCGGAAGCCTTAGTGATCGATACGGGATACGGAAAAGTGGCCGCAGAGATCGACCTCACGTCAGACATGGGCAAGGAAACTTTGCGCGACTTGGTGAAATCGTCCGATGTTTTCTCTCAAGGTTATCGCCCAGGCACCATCGCGGGGCGGGGATTCTCGCCAGAAGCTTTGGCAGGCATTCGCCCTGGTATCGTCTGTGTGTCCCTCTGTGCATTCGGTCATGCCGGTCCGTGGGCCGGCAAACGTGGTTTCGACAGCATCGTGCAGTGCTGCAGCGGGATCGTTCACGAACACAGTACAGGCAGGGACGGTGATCCATATCACTTACCCGCGCAGGTTCTGGATTATGTAACGGGATATCTAGGCGCGTTCGGTGCGATGGAAGCGTTGCGTCGGCGTGCCACGGAAGGTGGCAGTTGGCTGGTCCGCGTATCACTCTTGCAAACCGCAAATTGGCTGAAGCGTCTCGGACGGTTCGGTCCATCTGAAGATGCCCGTGATTTACCAGATCCTGGATTGCAGGATGTAATGGATTTGACGATGGAGACTGAATCGCCCTTTGGCACTATACGCCATCTGGCCCCCGCGATTACCTTATCGGAGACACCCTCTTTCTGGGCAAAGCCGCCCGTGCCGTTGGCGTCACATCCGCCAGCTTGGCCTAACTAGCCAATCACGCGCTACTTCTTCGGCTTTTTTTGGGCTTGCTCCGGAAGGGGAGCGATACCGCCAGGACGGATGAAATTCAATATATTGAATGCTAATTGCAAAGCTTCAGGACGCGGCATTCCGACCTTGATCCTTGGGTCGTAAAACACCTTTAACATCAGTCTATCGCCGGTCGTGATATACTTCGTTGAGCCGATTTCGCTGTATTGATTTTTCTGTACAAACATCGATCTCTTAACGTCGTCACTGTCATTCGTCAAACCGAGAATCTGTGTCAATTCCTCCACGATACAGGTGCGCAATATTTTGCCGCCATAGCGCGGGTGTCCGTATTTTGCCGGTATGATGACATAGGCCAATTTAATCTCAGGCCCCTTTTTGAATATCTTTGCCATGCAGGTCGCTTTTCCCGCACGCAAGGTGTTCAAAAGAGCAGCTTTTCGGGAAATTGCTTATCCGGTAGATGCTTTCCAAGGTTTTCAATCGGTTGATAAAGCAGCAGGACGTTAACGTCCTTTCTTGGATTGAACCCCTTTGCCACGCGTTTTTCACGTCTCATTCGGGTGGAATAAACGAGACTCATTGGATGGTTGGTCGCAGCGATCAATTCGTCGAGATAATTCGAGAGCATGTTCTCGAATTCTGGTGTCGGTGTACCTTGAATACCGATCTTCAGTGGGGTGACCCACTTGCGAACATGATCAATCCATTTGCCGCTATATTCGCTGAGAAACGCGATCCGGTTGAGGTTTTGAATGATTTCGTAGTTTGTCAGCGGTTCCTCGACCGAGATTCGTTCTTCGGCCGCATTCGCCGAGATCGCCACAAATCAAATGAGCGCCGTTAATATTCCGCGTCGAATAGACATGTTCAATAGTGTAGCCGGAAGGGAGGGATCGGTCGATCTTCCGATGTCTTAACAGATAAAATACTTTCTATCCGGGTTAAACGTCGAGTTCTTCAACGAACTCAGCATTGTTTTGAATATATTCAAACCGCCGTTCGGCTTTTCTGCCCATCAAGGCTTCGACAAGGCGGGCCGTTTCCTTCGCCTCTTTTGCGCCTTCCAGGTCTGCCTTTCCCGGTATCGAGACACGCAACAAAGTCCGGGTAGCCGATTTCATTGTGGTTTCGCGCAATTGCTTAGGCGGCATTTCGCCAAGTCCCTTGAAACGGCTGACTTCGATCTTTGTCTTGCCAGAGAATACCGTCGACATCAGCTCTTCACGATGCGAATCGTCGCGCGCGTAGGCAACCGTGCCGCCGTGGCTCAACCGATAGAGTGGGGGAAGGGCTAAGTATAAGTTCCCACCTTCGATTAGTCCTGGCATCTCTCGGAAGAAGAATGTCATCAGCAGTGACGCGATATGGGCGCCATCGACATCCGCATCGGTCATGATGACGATACGTTCGTAGCGCAATTTCTCGATATTAAAATCACCCCGCGTGCCGCATCCGAGAGCCTGCATAAGGTCATTTAATTCCTGATTAGCGGCCAATTTATCTGCGGAAGCGCTTGCGACGTTCAGTATTTTACCACGCAGTGGTAGGACGGCCTGTGTGGCTCGGTCACGCGCCTGTTTCGCGGAACCACCTGCCGAATCACCCTCAACGATGAATAACTCCGTCCCGTCAGCGGATTTACTGGAGCAATCCGACAGTTTGCCCGGGAGACGAAGTCTGCGCGTCGGAGATTTGCGGGCGAGGTCGCGTGACGCCCTTTTGCGCTTCCGTTCATCTGCGCGTTCGAGGACGCGTTCCAACAAATCGTTGGCGTCGGAAGGATTTCCAGTCAGCCAATGTTCGAAATGGTCTTTGACGGAGATTTCCACCAAGCGGCCGGCATCGGGCGAATTCAAACGTTCCTTGGTTTGGCCCTGAAACTGCGGGTCGTGAATGAACACGGATAGCATAACGCTCGCACCGCCGAGGACGTCATCCGCGGTAATTTGGCCAGCTTTCTTATTACCGGCTAGCTCAGCATAAGCTTTCAGCCCTCGGCTCGCCGCAGAACGCAGCGCGGATTCGTGACTGCCGCCCTGCGGTGTCGGGATCGTATTGCAATACGAGCTGACAAAACCGTCTTCGTCTTCCGGCCAATGAATGGCCCATTCGACTTTGCCAATCTCGTCCTCCGCGGTGACACGGCCCGTGAAGGGCGTCGGGGTGACGGTGGCGCGGGCGCCGATCGCCTCGGTCAAGAAATCCGTCAGGCCACCGGGGAAATGCAGGACGGCGGCTTCCGGCGTATCGTCTTTCGCACCCGCTACAAGACGAGGATCACAGGACCAGCGAATTTCCACACCGCGATACAAATACGCCTTTGATCGCGCCATTTTGAACAATATTGCAGCTTCGAATTTATTGTTCTCGCCAAAGATTTCGGGGTCGGGGTGAAATCGAATAGTGGTGCCACGTCGATTATGCACGGGTTCGCCCGTGCTGAGTTTACCAGTAGGGGCGCCACGGCTGTATGACTGGCGAAACAGTGTCCGGTCCCGTGCGATTTCGATTTCCAATATATCGGACAGGGCATTCACAACGGACAGGCCGACACCATGTAACCCACCGGATGTCGCGTATACCTTATCGGAGAATTTTCCGCCGGAGTGCAATGTTGTAAGGATCACTTCCAACGCGGACTTATCTTTAAACTTTGGGTGAGGGTCGGTTGGGATGCCGCGCCCATTGTCCCGGATCGTCACGGAGTTGTCGGCCCCCAATTCAATTTCGATCCGGCTCGCGTGACCCGCGACGGCCTCATCCATCGAATTGTCCAAAACCTCAGCGGCCAAATGATGCATGGCGCGCTCATCCGTCCCGCCGATATACATACCGGGTCGTCGACGAACAGGCTCAAGTCCCTCTAATACTTCGATATCTTTGGCAGAATATCCCGAAGAACCTTTACTGCCCTCAACGCTTTGAAATAGGTCTGACATTTCTCGAGTATAAGAATTAGGTACAGTGATAAGCAAGGCTCATACAGTAGATGAATGTGTTTTAATACACCAAATGTAGCGTTTGCAATATGGTGGGATAGAATGTTCAAAATGCATTCGGTCTCCTGAGAAACTTGTCTCAGTCGTCGATCGAACAAGTTACGTTGGCACTAGGCGGGCATCTGTACGGATCGGAGTTGGAAAATCGATGCAACAAGAACTCAGGCGGATTGTCGAAAGTTTTCTCGTATCAAATACCGGTGGCCTAGCAACCACCAAAGTGACGAAGAAAAGCGGAGAACCGGTATTCAACGCAGGTGATAAGGGGCATTTCATGTACCTGCTCGAAACGGGCAAGGTTGATATCCGTCACCAGGGGAGGACACTTGAAACGGTCGAAGCCGGGGGAATAGTCGGTGAGATGTCATTAGTTGATGATGATGCACGCCGGAGTGCCGATGCAATCGATCGACAAGATGCGACGCTCATTCCAATAAATCAGCGAAAGTTCCGAGAATTAGTTCAACGGAACCCCGACTTTGCACTTGCTGTAATGACAGTGTTGGCGCGCAGGTTACGGGAGATGAATGAACGCATTACCGTTCCACAAGGCGGATAGAGTAGAAGGGGGCTACGCAGCCTGCGCGTGAATGATACTGCTTAGAAGTCTCTCGTCTGAGAGATAGATTGGAAAATCCTCCCAGTAACCTTCTTGTTCACCAACTTGCCCGCGTGAAAAGCGCCCTGCATTATCGATCTCGACGATAACATGCCGCATATGGAAGGTTTCTCCGTTTCGCTGGCAAAGAAACCAGATACCGAGCCCTCGAAATTCAAACGACATGGGTAATTCCGGTGGTGATTCCGGTAATTCCGGGTCGATTAAAACAAACTCCAACGGTCCGCTCTTAAGAGTGCAATCCGCGTAACGGATGAAAGCGGTGACATCCGCCGACACGGCGAGACGCTCGATCTCTCTTAAGATCATTTGCTCCATCATGTCGCGCGTACCGTTTTCAGCAAAGTGCATATTTTAATATTCCAAATTTAATATTCATAGAAAATAGTAACCAAAATATTTTATATCAATTAATATATATGTTATTTTAATAAAAATAATTAAATATTGTGATTACTTATAGTCTAAACACCAAAATTGATCCCCAAGACCAGCTGGGAGTAAGCTGACCTTGGCTGGTAAGATGTTTGCGTCATTAAGGTCACATCGCGGGGAAAGCGGGCAAGCAGAGACAACAGGCAAATGACAATAAAAATTGATCGGCGGCAACGGACCCACGGCATCGTGCGTGCAATTGGGTTTTCGATGATATTGGCAATCTCGATGTTTGCCACAGGCACGCACAGCGCTATTGATATTGGGGTTGCGGATATTGTGGTGGGCGATGTCTACGGGCGCAATCTTTCGAAGCGGATGACTGCGGGTGAAAAGCTGATCTATAATCAAAAGGTCAGAACGGGTAGAAACAGCAGCACGACACTCGAATTCAGCGACAAGACCCGCATGACCATGGGTGAACGGGCTGAAATGCTACTTGATGACATGGTCTACGATCCAAATTCGGAAAACTTGAACGGCGTGGTCCAACTGACGCGCGGTATTCTCCGGTTTGCATCTTCGAAAACCGCAAAGGTCGATTTGAAAGTGCGGACACCTGCGGCAGTAATCGGTATTCGCGGCACGGCATTCGACGTATTGGCCGATCCTAGAAAAACCGAAGTTTCGGTCATTGTCGGCAGCGTTCAAGTGAGCTCGCAATTCGGTTCGCAAGAAGTTGGAGCGGGTCAGACTTTCGCGGTGCAATCGAGATCTGGAGCTAAGTTTACACCCGAACAGTCGGCGGAGATGACCGCTGCTATCACGAAGATGCTGAGTATGATCAGTGCCGAACAGACCATGCCGAAGGACAAGGCAGAGCAAATAAAAGAAGAAAAGGACCCAAAAGCCGAACAGAAACAGCGAGAAAATAAGGCGACGCCGAAGGAAACGCAGCAATTGGCGGCGAAGACGATGGGCAGCCAACCGGAAGAATTCTACCATGCCATTCGAGGGAAGAACCTAGAGAACCTCATTTATATCGATTTGAAATACGGCAGAGTCGTAATCGAACTTTTGCCGAATTTGGCGCCGCGGCATACGGCACGCATAAAACAGCTTGCCCGAGAAGGGTTTTACAACGATTTGTCGTTCTATAGCGTGCGCAAAGGATATGTGGCGGAGACCGGCGACCCAACGGGGACTGGACTCGGTGGTTCTGGAAAGACGCTTAAAGCGGAACTGTCGAAGGAGAGTTTCGTGCGCGGTGTCGTCGGCATGAAACATAAATTGCGCGAACTGGATTCCGCCGATAGCCAATTCTTCATCATCACAGGCGAGGCAACGCATCTGGATGGGAAGTATACGATCTGGGGCCGCGTCATTTACGGGATGGAGTTCGTCGACTTACTGAAACCCGGTGGGCCACCTCGGGAACCTGATACAATTCAAAAGATGCGGGTCGCCGCGGACGTCAAGGAATCGTGAATTCTCAATCCTTGTGGTGATTCTCGGATGCGCTAAGCTGAACAAGGTTAGGGCAGTGGGCAGGCGGCTATGCGTTCTGGATTGTTAATGTTGTGTCTGTTGATGGCCCCGGTCGAGGTGCTGGCGGGAAAGGCGGACGTCACTGGCGTCAAGGCGAGCTAAAGCGGCGTGCGCACGTACACGTTCCACGTGACCATCAAGCATAGTGATACCGGTTGGGATCATTACGCCGATAAATGGGATGTTGTCGCACCCGACGGCACGGTTCTGGGAACGCGCACGCTTTACCACCCGCATGTTAGCGAGCAACCTTTCACGCGCTCACTTTCGGGCGCACGATAAGGCTTATGATTATGGCGGCGCTGAGTTCGAGGTAAAGCTCTCCAAATAATGGGTATGCAATACATGAATCAAGAAGGGCCGCCCCCGAAGGAGCGGCCCTTTTCTTCGCCTTAAGATTTAGGTTGTGCGTTAGACGCTGTAGTACATTTCGAACTCGACCGGGTGCGGAGAGGTCTCGAAACGCTCTACTTCTTCCATGCGCAGATCGATATAGGCGTTGATCTGTTCGTCGCTGAAGACATCGCCACGCTTGAGGAAATCACGGTCCGCATCGAGCGATTCCATTGCTTGGCGCAGTGATGCGCAGACCGTCGGGACGTCTTTCAGCTCTTCCGGCGGAAGATCGTAGAGATCCTTGTCCATCGGGTCCCCGGGGTCGATCCGGTTCTCAATACCGTCAAGGCCGGCCATAAGCATTGCGGAGAACGCCAAGTACGGGTTTGCAGCCGGATCCGGGAAACGAACCTCGACACGCTTGCCGTGCGGGCTCGTCGCGAAGGGGATGCGGCAGGATGCCGAGCGATTACGCGCCGAGTAAGCGAGCAGAACCGGTGCCTCGAAGCCCGGTACCAAACGTTTGTAACTATTGGTAGTAGGGTTCGCGAAGGCGTTAATCGCCCGGGCGTGTTTGATAATACCGCCGATATAGTGCAGCGCCGTCTCGGAAAGATCGGCATATTGAGTGCCAGCAAAGGTGGGCTTGCCGTCCTTGAAGATCGACTGATGGCAGTGCATTCCGGACCCGTTATCACCGACGACTGGTTTCGGCATGAAGGTCGCCGTCTTGCCGTAATCATGGGCGACCATGTGAACAACATACTTATAGATTTGCATACTGTCCGCAACCCGAGTGAGGGTATCGAACTTGATACCGAGTTCGTGTTGCGAAGGCGCCACTTCGTGGTGGTGCTTTTCCATCTCAAGGCCCATTTCGGTCATCGTCGTGACCATTTCAGCGCGAAAGTCGGTGCCTGAATCGACCGGCGGAACCGGAAAGTAACCGCCCTTAACCACGGGGCGGTGGCCGCGATTGCCTTCCTCAAATATCTGACCCGTGTTATATGGGCCTTCCTCGGAATCGAGACGATAGAACGTCTCGTTCATGCTGACATTCCAGCGGGCGTCGTCGAAGACGAAGAATTCGGCTTCAGGGCCAAAATAGACGGTATCGCCAATGCCCGTCGACTTGAGATATGCTTCCGCGCGTTTTGCGATGGACCGTGGGTCGCGCTCATATGAAAGCCCAGTTGTGGGCTCCAAAACGTCGCAGAACAGAATCAGCAACGGTTGCGCCGCGAAGGGGTCCATAACGGCCGTTTCCAAATCGGGTTTTAGGCACATATCTGATTCGTTGATCGCCTTCCAACCTGCGATCGACGAGCCATCGAACATGATACCTTCGATAAGCATATCCTCGTCGACCGTGCTCACGTGCTGAGCGGTGTGTTGCCACTTACCACGAGGGTCGGTGAACCGGAAGTCGACGTATTTGACATCGCGTTCCTTGATGAGATTTAGAACCTTTTCCACTGCTTCGGACATTTTGCCGTATTCCTCTTATTCTATCAATTTCGGTTACAAGTCTGTGAGTGCCTTAACTCAACGCGAATAGTCAAACGGCCTCCGCGCCAGTCTCCCCCGTACGAATGCGGATCGCTTCTTCGATGGCGGAGACGAATATCTTGCCGTCTCCAATACGTCCGGTGCGGGCGGCTTGCTCAATCGCCTCAACTGCCCGTTCGACGAGCGAGTCTTCGAGAACGACTTCAAGCTTAACTTTAGGAAGGAAATCAACCACGTACTCCGCGCCTCGATAGAGCTCAGTGTGGCCCTTTTGACGCCCAAAACCTTTTGCTTCCGTGACCGTAATCCCCTGGATGCCGACTTCCTGAAGAGCTTCCTTCACTTCATCGAGTTTGAACGGTTTGATGATCGCTTCGATCTTTTTCATGGCTCTTTCTTTTGCCTTGCCATTGCTGAACACTCAATCCCAAGAGGGATGGTAGATAGAACCGCTTTAGCATAGTATATGCCAATATCTGCAGCGTGAATTAGTGTATATTTTCAATTAATTAGCGGAAGCAACAAGACATTAGCATGAATGATGCGTCTACAATTTAATCATTCGCACTATTTTTAGGCAATGATTTGATTAAAATTTATGCGGCCTGTTAACTGACCCGCAACAATTCCTTTATCTTCTCCACAGCGCGCTCGATATTCTCAACGCTATTTGCGTAGGAAAACCGAATGTAACCTTCTCCAAAATTGCCGAAACTGGTGCCCGCAACCGTCGCCACGCCAGCCTCTGTCAGCAGCTTGTCTTGTAATTCTCGCGCGGACATACCGGTGCCGGTAATATTTGGAAACGCATAAAACGCTCCACCGGGATCCACGCATGTAAAACCCGGTATCTGGTTGAGCGCAGGAACGATAACCTTGCGGCGTTCATCGAACGCTTCGATCATCGTCTTGACTTGATCATGCGGGCCTTCAAGCGCGGCAATACCAGCGAATTGGGTTGGAGCGTTGACGCAGGAATGACAATTGATCGCGAGGCGTGTCGCCGTATCGGCGATAGCTTTCGGCCAAACAGCGAATCCGAGGCGCCATCCCGTCATGGCGTAGGTCTTAGACCAACCATCGAGCATAATCGTCCGATCGCGCATTACTTCGTATTGCAGAAAAGACACATGCTCCCGGCTTTCATAAAGCATATGGCTATAAATTTCGTCGGAGAGGACTACAACGTCCGGATGGGCCTGTAATCCTTCGGCGAGCTTATCTAATTCCGCTTTTGGCGTCGCTCCGCCTGTCGGGTTGGCGGGACTGTTGATGATAATCAAGCGGGTAGCCGGAGTAATATTCCCGAGGACTTCCTCGGCGCTGAAAGCGAACTCATTCTCTTCTTTCAGATGAATTGGAACGGCCTTTGCGCCCGAATATTCTATAACGGATTTATAAATTGGAAACCCAGGATCGGGATACATGATTTCGGCGCCCGCTTCACCGAACATCATAATGGCGAAAAACATCGTGACCTTGCCCCCCGGCACCACCACGACACAGTCCGGGTCAACTTCGACACCGTGGCGTTTGTTGAGATCGGCGGCGACAGCTTCGCGTAGCTCCAGAATACCGTTGGCCGGGGTATAACCGTGGCGACCGTCGCGTAGCGCCTTGACTGCTGCTTCAACAATATGGTCCGGGGTTTTAAAATCCGGCTGACCTATACCGAGATTAATGATCTCCTGACCTTCGCGCTCCAAGGCCGCCGCGCGAGCCAATACCTCAAAGGCGGTTTCCGTGCCTAAGCGATTTAGATTTTCCGCCAACTGCATGCCTAAGTTTCCTTACTTCAGAACTTCGAATTCGAGCATTTATGCCCGAGCGGGAACGATCGCGAAAGGCTCTTAGGGGAGGGCAACGCGCGCGGGCACAACGGGGACACCTGGCACGTCGACCCGGGTCCGAAAGATCGAACCACAATTCTCGCTTGGGCCGCCCCGCGAACCAGTGACGACATATAGGTCGCATAAATCCGATCCCCCGAAACACACACTCGTCACCATGGGAAGAGGCACGGGAATATCCATTCGCAAAGATCCGTCCGGCTCATAAACGGAGACCCGCCCGCCATGCGCGAGGGCCACCCATACCGACCCATCTTGTGCCACCACCATGCCATCCGGTGTCTCGCCTTCGGCGATTTCCGCGAAGACGCGCCAGCCCGTGACCTCGGCTTCTTCCGTGATGTCATAGGCACGCAAAATATTTGCGCGGGCGTCACAGTGATAGAGAGTCTTGCCGTCGGGCGAGAAGCCCATGCCGTTGGTCAGCACGATCCCGTCCGAAACAGTGCGGACGGAGCCGTCGTGATCAATAACGTGAAGGTGTCCGGGACGCATCTCTTCGCCGGCGAAAACCTTAAAGGCGAGAGAGCCCGCCCAAATCCGTCCGACCGTGTCCGTCGTAAAGTCATTGAAACCAATGGCGACGTCCGTGACGTCAGGCCCCAGCAATATTGCTGACTTTGTGCGATCGAAACTCTCGAAGATGATCTCTCTACCACCAATTACGAGACCGTTTTCTATATGTGGCACAATGCCCCCGACGCCGCGGCGTTTCGGCACGATCTCCGTGATCTCACCCGTTGACGGGTCCAGCGCGCGGACACCACCGTTGATCACATCGCTGTATATTAAGCCTTTTTGCTCGTCCCAGACAGGGCCTTCTATGAGACCGTAGCCGGTCGCTAATTCATCCATCGGATTCACCAAGTTGATTGATCTGGAGAGTAACATTTGTCGAAACCGCGCGAGGGAAAGATGTGAGCGGAATCCTCATCTAAAACGCGAAGAACCTATTGCAAAACCAGGTCAATGATATGTCAGAGGCTTTGATAGCTGCGGGGGAGCGTTCTTAAATGTCCGAATTTCAATCCGAAAAGCGGGGCCATAAACGGGTTTTTTTATTGGCCGATTGGCGCTCATCGCCTCCGCAGACGAACGCCACGAAGCCTATTTTGAGAATATACCGCTCAGCGGCGTTCAACTGCGCAACGCGGCACCCGAAATTCCGTTTGAAAGTCGATTTGTGGTCGGCGCCGAAGTGGCGTTGGAAATCGAGGATATGTTCTCGCTTACCGGTACGGTCATCCTAATCGCTGAACCGATGATTGCCATCGTTTTCCCCTGAGCGCAGCGAACGCGATAACAAAATGCTAATAGCGGAGATCATGGACCGCCAGGGATGGTTCAGCCTCGGCGATCCTGATGCCCATGAATAAAGATCACTCCTTTATAAATGAATGGCGGACAGGGCTCACAGCCACCTTTACCGAACTTCCCTGACGCGTTGATGCGGGGGCATGCTACCAGCGTTACTTACACCTGGATTATACCCGCCTTTGACATGCCTGTTCGAATTACGATGAATTCATCTTAGGCTCATCTTCACGGCAAGCATCGGACCAAACCGCGTTCCACCAGAACCGCACCGTCTCATGACAAATGTCGATGCCACGCTCGGACAGC
>JBMYRC010000034.1:0-34171 GCA_049601975.1 Alphaproteobacteria bacterium
ATACAGGCGCACAATCTCACCGGTACCGGTGGAATGCTCGGCTTTGGCCGTCTTTCCCATCTCTCCACCGATTTATAGAACATCTGCCGAAGTGTGTTGGATGAAAACGGTAAACCGTCCGAAGTCGATCTCGGAAAACTATTGTCGACATTCATTCTCTTGCGAGATGAATTACAGCGCCTCTAGTCGATTGGCTGGTGCAGCAATTTAATTTTTGTTGCGTTGCATATTACCAAGAGCACTTGGAAGACCGACAGTTTCCTCATTCACCAGCGCCATATTACTATTTCGAAGGCATGCTTTTGATTACGGAAGGACGCCTCAACAGCGGACAACCACGTCGGATCCATTCCGGTAAATCACGTACGCCAGAACATAGAGTTCCAGATCTGCCTATACTTGATTTACGACGCCGCCGTTCACTTGCAGCATCTGCCCGTTTATAAAACCACCGTTATCTGATACCAAAAGGTCGACCACAGCGGCAATGTCGTCAGGTGTACCCAGGCGGCCAGTCGGGTTGTTCTTGAGAAGACCCTGAAAGCGCGGCGTCGAGACGTCCACATCAACATCAGGAAATGTGCCCGGAGAAATGATGTTCGTGGTGACACCTTGGTGCCCGAATTCTCTCGACAACGACTTGGTCAGCCCCCACATCGCATGTTTCGAGACACTGACCGCTGATTTATTTCCATTTCCTTGCTGCGCGTTCATGCCGGTAAAGTTGACGATCCGCCCCCAGTTCTTGTCGATCATGCCAGGAAGACACGCCCGGGCGAGATGGAAGGCCGCATAGAAATTGATGTCCATAATGCGATGCCATTCTTCCTCGGTAATTGACAGGAAATCGCCGTCGGGCCGGGTGGCGGCATTGTTGATCAGAACATCGACGCCGCCGAACCGGTCAATCGCCGATGCGGCCATTGCCCGAACCCCATCGCGGTCGCCGATATCACACATCTCAATCATCGCTTCGGCGCCAAGGTCTCGGACTTGCGCCGCGACTTCCTCACAGGCATCACGGTCTCGCGACCCGTTGAGGACGATATTGAATCCGGATGCCGCCAGGTGCAGCGCTATACCTCGGCCTATATTTTTGCCCGACCCCGTTATAAGGGCGGTTCGCGTTGCTTGCGCCATGTCCAACTTCTCCCCCAATTTGATTTCTGCAGCGGACCTATCGATCCACCGCGACCGACGGGTAATTATACTTTCCAGCACTACCTAAACATAGAGCGCGGGCAAAACACACCGGGCCGCACTCAATACCTATGAAGAACGTACGGGGAAGCGATATGCAGTCAATCGAAGGAAAAATTGCCTGGGTGACCGGGGCCGGAACTGGCATCGGCCGGGCGGGTGCGATGGCGCTCGCCGAAGCGGGGGCAAAAGTGATCCTGTCGGGCCGTCGTGTCGCGCAATTGGAAGCCGTAGCGAGCCGCATCATCGATGCCGGCGGCAGCGTCGAGATAGAGGCGCTGGATATCGTCGACTCCAACGCGGTTGACGCCGCCGTCGGGAGAATTGTCGAGACGCATGGCCGCTTGGATTTTCTTATCAACAGTGCCGGACTCAATCTTCCGAACCGGCGATGGCGCGATATTACCAATGAAGCATGGAACACGATTATCGACGTCGATTTAAACGGCGCCTTTAACGTTTCTCATGCTGCCCTCAAGGTTATGCGCAAACAACGCGACGGGTTAATCGTCAACGTATCCTCGATGGCGAGCCAGCGTGTCGGCGGCGTTTCCGGCATCGCTTATACGTCGGCGAAACACGCGCTCAACGCGATGAGCGAGAGCATCAATCATGAGAACTGTCACTTAGGCATTCGTGCCTGCGCGTTGTGCCCCGGTGAAGTCGCGACGGAGATTCTTGATCTGCGTCCGGCACCACCGAGCGCCGAAGAACGCGCCCGCATGGTTCAAGAAGAAGACGTCGGCGCCACGATATTATTCATCGCGCAAATGCCGCCGCATGTGTGTCTAAATGAAATACATATAACGCCCACCTGGAACCGCAGCTATATCGGCGCCGCCGACCGCACGATCCCGCGCGACGACTAGATGTAAAGTTTTTAGAAAGGAAATTCACATGTTCAAGATCGACAGGATCGACCATTTCGTCATGCGTGTCTCCGATGCGGAGGCCACCTGCGACTTTTATTCCAAAGCACTGGGCATGGAGGTCATTACGTTCGGTGGGAGCACCATCGGTCGGGATGGCATCACGCGCAAGGCACTGCGGTTTGGCCAACATAAAATCAACTTACATCCTGATGATACGGACTGGTACCGGGCGAAAGATGCAAGATGCGGCGGTGAGGATTTTTGCCTGATCACCGAAACACCGATGGCTGATGTCGTCGCTCACCTGGAAGCCTGCGGTGTGGAGATCGAAACCGCACCCTCCGACCGCAGCGGAGCATTGGGGCCCATCCATTCAGTCTATTTCCGCGACCCCGACGGTAATTTGGTTGAAGTCTCCAACTACCTGTAGGCCGTTTTGCTTATTACGAGCCGAGCCCGTCGAGGAAATTCCGCAGCGTTTCGTTGAACGCTTCAGGCTGTTCGACATTCGGGAAATGCCCAGCTTCCTGCAGCACTTCCATTTGAGCACCGGCGATTCCGTCCTTGTACATTTGCATGCGCGCGGGTGGGGTTGAGGAATCTTGAGCACCAGCGAGCACCAAGGTTGGCGTTCGGATTTCACCGAGCCTATCATCGTAATTCATGCCGAATATCGCTTCATAGGCGCGTGCCTGACCGAAGGCGGTAGTCTCTCCAATAATGCGACGCAACAGTGCGATCTGCTCGGGATTCGCAGCCTCATCCGGATCGTGCAGCAAACGAGTTAGCATTGCATCGGTTTGCTCGGCAAGGGTGGTCCGATTGTCGGCACCGGAAGCCCGCATCGCCGCAATACTTTCGCGTGCCCTGGCGATACCTTCCTCGGGCAACGCCCCTTGAGAGGCCATAAACGTAAGACTGGAGAGACGACCTGCATGGCCGAATGCCAGCGCAAACCCCGCCATAGCCCCGAGCGAGCTGCCAACGAAATGTGTCCGCGCGCAGCCGATAGAATCCAGCAAGCCGACGACATCATCGCCAAGATCTTCCATGGAAAATGGCCCACCATCGGGATCGGTGCGACCGTGCCCGCGGAGGTCCAGTCGGAGAACGCGGTATGTCTCCCGGAACGCGTCGACTTGCGGATCGAAACTGCGTAAATCCAGTGACAATGCGTGCGCGAAGGTAATCACCGGCGCCGCATCCGGGCCGTCCAAGGTGTAATGTATCGGAACGCCGTTGACGATCCGCATCTTGCCGGAAGAAAGCATCCAAATCTTCCCTTACGAAGACGGCAGGAAGACGCCCTTACCGGTTTTCTGTTGGTCGAATAATTGGTAGGCCTCTTCCGCCTGATCCAATTTCCATTTATGGGTGAAAAGGCTGTCGACATCGATTCTGCGATCCGAGACGAAACGCGCACAATCGGCCTGACCTACCTTCGAGAATGTCCAATGACCGACCAGCGTAATTTGCCGGTGAATTAGATCAGGTAATACTTCCAGCGTAACTTCGCCGCCAATCCCGACCAGGCACGCCGTGCCCCATGCCCGGGTACTGCGGACCGCTGCGCGTCGCGCGTCCGATGACGAGGTCGCATCTAGCGCCTTGTCCGCGCCTTCGCCGTGGGTCAAATCCTTGATCGCGTGAACCGGATCGTCCGCGGACGGGTCGATGACGACATCCGCACCCCGATCCAGCGCCATCTGCCGGCGCTCCGGCGAAATGTCTGCCGCGATTACCCGGGCCCCCATGGCAACAGCCAATTGCGTTGCCGAGAGACCGACCGGACCTTGGCCGAAGACAACGATGGTCTCGTCACCTTCAAGCTCAAGCCGCTTCAGCGCGCCATAGGCCGTGCCGGTCCCGCAGGAAATCGCCGCCCCCGCTTCAAAGGATATATCTTCCGGCAATCCCACTAATGTATGTGCCGGTACGCTCATATACTGGGCATGCGCCCCATGGCCGCCCGATCCGAACACGACGGCACCATCGAGACACATTTGCGACCAACCCGTCTGACAATGCCGGCACACCCCGCAGCCGTCGTAGTGATGATCCATCACCCGGGCGCCGACTTTCGCTTCACACTCGGAAACCGCGGAGCCAACTTCGACAACGACGCCGCACGGCTCATGCCCGCCGATGACAGATCCCGAGACCCGGCTGACACCTGACGTGACACCGCCTGGTTTGTACTCTCGGCGATAGGGGCCAAGATCGGTCCCACACATGCCGGACGCCTTGATCTCCAGAATGACGTCACGGGGCCCCGGCGTCGGGTCGGGGAATTCCTGGAGCTCCAGTTTCCGATCGCCCAAAAACACAATGCCTTTCATCTTAGCTCTCCCGCTATCCAGTAAAATCTATTTCGGTAATATGTTCTTTGGCACTTCGCGATAGGGACGATCGGTATCGAAGCGCTGCTCTTTCGGCATCTTGAGGACGCGTTCGGAGATGATATTCTTCTGAATCTCGTCCGTACCTCCGGCGATTGAGATGGCGGGGGTCGAAATCAGAATCTCCGCGATGACGCCCCCAAGCGGGCTGTCCTCACCGGTCAACATCGCGTCCGCGCCACTGAGCATCGTATGAACCTTGTTCGCAGCCCGCGCGACTTCACTCGCCGCCAGTTTACCGAGTGAGCCTTCGGGGCCGGGAGAGCGGCCTTGCTCCTGCGATGCCCGGACGCGTTTCGCCAACCAATCGGCGGACTTCGCTAATGTCATCAATTTCGCGACTTCCTGCCGCACCACCGGATCGCTAACGCGGCCCGTCTCCCGAGCCCGGTCGAGGACCAAATCAACGCGGCCTGAGCGTTGCGGGTACCAGGTATAAGGGGCCATCGCGGTTTTGATCTCCGCCGCCTCTTCTTGAAAGATCGGCTCGTCCCGTGGCGTCGGTTCTACCTTTCGTCGATTGGAATCCGCGTTCCGACGTTCATGCATGAGCGTCGTCGTTGCGATATTCCAACCATCGCCTTCGTTCTCTAACAGGTATTCGGGTGGCACTTCCGCATCAGTCATAAACACCTGATTGAATGACGCGTGGTCGTTCATTTGCCGCAACGGGACGACATCGACACCAGGCTGGCGCATATCGATCAAGAAATAACTGAGGCCGTTATGCTTGGGCACATCCAAATCGGTACGGGCGAGCAGAATACCGTAATCCGCAAGATGCGCGCTGGTGGTCCACACCTTCTGGCCGTTGACAACGTACTTGTTCCCCTTGCGCTCCGCGCGGGTCATGGCGCCGGCCAAATCGGATCCGTTACCCGGCTCACTAAACAATTGGCACCAAACGTCCTCGCCCGTCAGGCTTCGCCGCAAGAATTTCTCCCGCAGCATATCCGTCCCGTGTGACAGGATCGTTGCCCCCGCGAGGGTCGCGGCCCCATTCCGAGCCACGGTTATCGCGTCGACCCGCTTGAATTCTTCATCAACGACTCGCGCGAAGCCCATCGGTAAGTCCCGCCCGAACCATTCTTTCGGCCATTGGGGCATGCCCCATCCGGAGTCGACCAGGATATTCCGCCATTCGAGGAGGTTTCCGTTCGGGTCCCAGTATTCCTCGAGCCAGCCACGGATTTCCGCTTTGACGGACTCTTCGCTAAGTTCGCTCATACATTTTACTCCGAGGAGCCCTCACGTAATGCTGCCCAAATGCGTTGCGGCGTCGCCGGCATATCGATATGCGTGAGCCCGGTCTCGCGTGCCAAAACGTCGACAATGGCGTTCATGACCGACGGCATCGAGCCGGAACAACCTGCTTCGCCACACCCCTTCGCTCCAAGCGGATTGGTCGTCGCCGGGACCGGATGCGAGCCGAAATTGAACACTGGTAAATCCGCCGCACGCGGCATCGCATAATCCATGAAGGAACCGGTGATCAGCTGGCCTTGCTCATCGTAGAGTGTGTCTTCCATTAACGCTTGGCCCAAGCCCTGGGTAATACCGCCGTGAACCTGTCCCTCGACAAGCATCGGATTCACAAGCGTCCCGAAGTCATCGACGATGTGATAGCGATCGACTTTCACTTCGCCAGTCTCCGGTGTGATTTCGACCTCGACAATATGACATCCGTTCGGAAATGCCGATGGTGGGGGGACTTCCACAAGTTCCGCATCCAGCGTCTGCGGCACGCCTCCGGGAAGTCCGTCACGTACATGTTCCGCCAGCTCCAAGATCGAAACCGTCCGGTCGGTACCGACAACGGCGAAAAGACCATTTTCGAATTCAATGTCGACTGGTGCGGCTTCCAAGACATGGGCAGCGATTTCCCTACCGTTCTCGATCACCTTTTCCGAGGTGTGCAGCATGATGGTACCCCCGGAAATCATCGTCTTCGAACCGCCGGTTCCTTGCCCAGCGATCAGCTCGTCGCTATCACCTTGTATCAACCGGAACCGGTCGAGGGGAATGTTGAGCCTTGACCCGACGACCTGCGCGAAGGCGACGGCGTGTCCTTGGCCGTAATCAAGCGAGCCGGAGACCATCGTGACAGTTCCGTCTTCCTCGAAGCGAATGCGCCCCATCTCACGCGCCGGCGCACCGGTCGCCTCGAGATACGTCGCAATGCCGAGACCCCGCAGCAGTCCCTTTTCAGCAGAAGCCTGTCGGCGCGCTTCGAACCCATCCCAGTCGGCGGCGGCAAGCGCGTCATCCATCACGGCCGGAAAGTCTCCACTGTCATACGTCATCCCGAGGACCGTTGTGTGGGGAATCTCGTCGGGGCGCAACATATTGCGCCGCCGCAACTCAACCCGGTCGATGCCCATCTCACGTGCCGCTGTATCCATCAGCCGTTCCATGTAATAGACGGCTTCGGGGCGCCCGGCACCGCGATAGGCCCCAATCGGCGTCGTGTTCGTAAACACACCGTAGGAGCGCGCATGCAAGAGCGGCAGACGATAGACACCAGGAAAATTCCGCTGGACGTTGTTGGTGTACATATGCGGGCCAACGGCGCTGAAATATGCGCCCGCATTTCCGTAACTGATGAGACGAGCCGCCAGGACGTTCCCCTCAGCGTCGAAGGCTAACGAGCCTTCGGCCCAACCGTCACGCCCATGCTGGTCAGAGAGGAAACTATCGCTCCGCTCATCGCACCATTTCACCGCTCGTCCGAGCTGCCGGGCTGCAACCAGAACCGGTGCGTATTCGGGATATGGCGCGGATTTCATACCGAACGATCCGCCGACCCGGTATGTGCGAATGCGCAGATTCTCGCGCGGAATGTTCATGATCGATTCAGAGAGTTCGGTCGTAAAACCGAAGACGCCCTGAGTTGGCACATGCAGCGTATATCGCTGACTCTCTTCATCGTATTCGGCGACCACGGCGCGTGGTTCCATCGGTGCGATGACCACCCGGTTGTTGCGAAACGTCAATCGCGTGACGTGATGCGCGGCGGCAAAAATTCGATCGGCTTCCGCTTCATCGCCGATCTCCCAATCCAGCGCGCGGTTCGCCGGTGCTGCGTCGTGCAATTGCGCCATGCCGTCGCGCAGAGCCTCGCGGGCATCCGTCACCGCCGGGAGCACCTCTAAATCCAGATCGATCAGTTCCGAAGCATCCTTTGCGTCCTCGAGGCTTTCGGCGACGACAACGGCGATGGCCTCTCCCCTATAGCGAACCTTGTCCACCGCCAAATTGGGCCGGTCCGGCTTAATCATGAGCGAGCCGTCTCGGCTCTTTAGGTTTAACCGGCAAAACAACGGTTTCACGCCTGCGGCGGTCAGATCGTCCGCAGTCAGCACGCATAGCACGCCTGCCGCAGCGGCCGCCGCGGAAACATCGAGTTTTCGGATGACGCCGTGTGCATATGGCGAGCGAAAGACGTAGGCATAGGCCTGCCCCTCAATGCTTATGTCATCACTGTAAACACCGTCACCACGTAACAGCATGGGGTCTTCAAGCCGGGATACTGGTTGCCCAACGGCAAATTTCTCAAAGGAGGCATCAAGCGAGTTCGCCGCTTCTGACATTAGTACAAGTCCTCGTCTAGGTTTAGCCTATACAGGGACTTATTCTTCGAGAGGAACCGCACCAGCTGGCAGAAACCAAACTATCTCTGAAAGGATGCTGTAGAACGACGCAATTGCAGAGCAATTTGCGCTTCGACACAGTTCCCCTAAATAAGGATCAGCCGTGCCGTTCGCGTGCCAACTGGGCGCCCTCGGCCATCGCCCGCAGTTTAGCTCGCGCGATATCAAGCGATAGTGGAACCAACCCACAATCTGGAGCTGCCTGAATTTGATCCGCCGGCAAATACTTAGCCGCCGCTAGCAGTTTACCCGCCACCTGTTCCGGTGTTTCGATCTCATCGATACCGTTGTCGATACAGCCGAACATAACCGTCTTCGACGGACAGAGACGAAGCAATTCTGGATCGAGCTTGGAGGCCTCAAATTCGAGGGCGAGCTGGTCAATCTTTGACCCTTCGAGCGCCTCGAGGATAACCGGATAGGTATCCATAATCGGACGCGGTACACCAGGCATCGGATAGCTATAACAAATATGCGCCGCCGTTTTGGCCGAATTCACCCCTTCCAGGCAACGATCCAACGCCGTGATACCCCACTCCTTCACCTTGTCCGGATATCGGCTGAAGACTGGCTCGTCAAACTGGATCACCGCAACACCGAGCGCATCAAGCTCGCGGGCTTCTTCGTTCAACGCTGCCGCGACTTCCATCGCCATGGTGGCTTCATCGCCGTAATGTTCGTCGGCCGTGGAATCGACGACTGTCATTGGTCCCGGCATTGTAATCTTCACCGGCAGGTCGGTTTCAGCCAGCATGAATGCGGCATCTTTCTTAAGAATTGAACCCGACCGACGAACCGGGCCGATGCATCGTCCCACTTCGGCCAACCGCCGCTTGTTGCGGGTCCACTTTTTTGCCAATGTCTCGTAGTCGAATCCGTCTAAGCGGGACGTGATATAAGTGATATAGGAGCTCCGTCGCAGCTCGCCATCGCTGACGACGTCTATGCCGGCGCGAACTTGGTCATGAACCGTCAAACGTGTCGCGTCGTCGCGTGCGCTCTCCAACAAGTCGCCGCTGAAGAGCCAGTCCGCACCCTTACCGTGGACCTGCTTGCCTTCTGCATTCAGCGGCAATTGCTCCATCAGCCAAGCGGGCTTCGGCATTGAACCGACAACGGTTGTGACAAAAGTTTTCGGCATGACGATTCTTCCCTTATTTCAATTCCCAACTCGGCGAAACTGTATCCAATGCGTTGAACGTAGATGTGTGATTGGGATTAGGTACTCTCTCACCCCAAATTCCCATAGTCCATTAAATTTGGCACTCGCGGTGCATATTGCCTTCAGTCAAAATTCACCACAAAACATTCTCGGTTCGGCTAAATCCAAGTGAGCTTCGTTTGAGATTTGGGTGACAGCTCCCGAGCTCACACGGTTTTAAGCACCCGAATTATGCGGACTGAGAACAACTCCTCGCTCGCCGCGCCAGAACCCCTATGCCTAATGCATCCAGTTCGTTGTTTTAAGTCAGCGTAGACGCTGTTGGCACAACGAATTCTTTGACCCCAATTTTTTTGTTTTAAGCGGAAGCTGCCAAACAAGGTGTTAGCGAAGGACAGTCAAAACCGCACCACTATTCTCCCTGTGGAGCTTCTATAGGGAACAAATTTTGTCGCGTTACCTTACGCAGTTTCACCCGGATTGATGTCGATCAATTCGATCGGACGCGCCAATCCATATACTCAACCTATTAGCTTAACGATTTTCAAATCGAATGGCTCAACGATGTGACAAGTCTATGACCCGATGCACCACCTATACGGAGAAACAGAATTCTACGGTTTTGGAGGACATTGTCTCAACTCCCAATCAAGTACCCTATCGCCGGATTACCGGTGGTGTTTCTGGCCGGCACACTTTTTTGGGGAGCTTTCAACTGGAGTTTGGAACTGACCAATACAGAAAATTTCTGTACGTCATGCCACGCCATGAAAACCTACTTATTTGAGGAATACAAAAGCTCCGTCCATTACGCCAACCGAACGGGCGTACGTGCATCATGTCCGGATTGCCACGTCCCACGAGAGTGCGCCCACAAAGTGGTGCGAATGATTCAGGCGAGCAATGAACTGCTCCATTGGATGCGGGGCTCAATCGTTACCCGAGAGAAATTCTCGCACAACAGGCCTTAAACCTGACGAGCTTTGGCTATCAATAAGGTTTTGATAAAAGGTGAATTGAGAAATTCGGTCTCGGCCTAACAAAGAGGTATACATTTCAGAACCGACAACACGGCGTGTAAAATCCACACGGAACCGAGCTTCCGCAAATAATTGCATATTTATTAATCAGCTCTGCCTTGCAGCCTATTATTTAACCACGCATGGTGCCGAAAATTCCGATCGCATCTGAAGAAAAAATAATTATTCCAGTGTTATCAAGCGATTAATGCGTTTCTCATATATGGCATGACTGTTGCCATAGTGATCCTGAATGCAATCAATCCTCTATTGGGAGCCATAGATGAATCTCTTTAAGAAAGCCGGGCGGGGTCTTGCGATCGCTGGAACCGCGACGGCATTAGTGATGGGTGGAGCAGCTTCGGCGGCGGAAACGATCAAAGTTGGGGTCCTGCACTCCTTGTCCGGAACGATGGCGATCAGCGAGACCACGCTGAAGGATACGATCCTGATGATGGTCGACGATCTGAACAAGAACGGCGGGCTGATCGGCAAGAAGGTCGAAGCGGTCGTCGTCGATCCAGCTTCGAACTGGCCGCTGTTTGCCGAGAAGGCGCGTGAGTTGATCACTGCGAAGAAGGTCGACGTGGTGTTCGGCTGCTGGACCTCCGTGTCGCGAAAATCGGTTCTGCCGGTTTTCGAAGAGCTGAACAGCATGCTGTTCTACCCAGTCCAGTATGAGGGCGAAGAGTCGTCCCGTAATGTGTTCTACACAGGTGCGGCACCGAACCAGCAAGCCATTCCGGCTGTCGACTATCTGATGAGCGAAGACGGCGGCGGCGCCAAACGCTGGGTGTTGCTCGGGACGGATTATGTTTATCCGCGCACGACCAATAAAATCCTGCGCGCCTATCTAAATTCGAAAGGTGTAAAGGACTCCGACATCATGGAGAACTACACACCGTTCGGTCATTCCGATTGGCAGACCATCGTCGCAGACGTGAAGAAGTTTGGCGCGGCTGGTCAGAAGACAGCCGTTGTCTCGACAATTAATGGCGACGCGAATGTGCCGTTCTACAAGGAACTCGCCAACCAGGGCATCAACGCCGAAGACATCCCCGTCGTCGCCTTCTCGGTTGGTGAGGAAGAACTTGCTGGTCTCGACACCAAGCCGCTGGTCGGACATCTCGCCGCCTGGAACTACTTCATGAGCGTTGAGACACCTGAGAACACGGCCTTCATCAAGAAGTGGCACACCTTCATCAAGGACGAAAAGCGGGTTACCAACGATCCGATGGAAGCGCACTACATTGGCTTCAACATGTGGGTCCAGGCCGTCAAACAGGCCGGCACCACCGATGTCGATGCGGTTCGCCAAGCCATGTACGGCCAGAAGGTGAAAAACCTGACGGGCGGCATGTCCGTGATGAACACCAACCATCACCTCTCCAAGCCGGTCCTGATCGGCGAAGTGCAGGCAGATGGTCAGTTCGATACGGTTTGGAGCACGGACGGTCTCGTGAAGGGCGACGCCTGGAGCGATTTCATTCCGGAAAGCAAAAAGCTGACCGCCGATTGGACCTATCCCTGGGTCTGCGGCAACTGTACCAAACCCGCCTACCTGACCAACTAATCGGGTAATTGAATGGGCCCCCGGGACCTTTCAGCAAGAAAGGCCCGGGGAACACCCCCCGCGACCCGTCAAAGATAACAATAATTTCGTAGCTTGGTAGATCCATTGTGATGGCCAGATTTGTGTATTGCCTGTTCTTGTTCGTCTCCACGGCGGCCGCTGCGGGAACGGATGAGAGATCGCTTACGGCTCTCGTCGCAGGTCTAGGCGCTAAGAGCTTCTCCCAGAAAGCAAAAACTGTGGAGGCACTTGCGGCCACCGGCGACCATCGGGCATTGGCAGTGCTCGAGGCAATGCTCGAACGGCGCCTCTATACACACAAGTCGGATAACCGGATCGTGATTGCGGTAAAGGTCGACAAGATGTTCGAGATCATCGCGCCACTTTACCAAATGAAAATCGCCACCGTTGCCAAAGGGGCGCTCAAGAAGGTCCGCATCAACAATCGTCTACGCCAGCAGCTGAAAGCCTCTATCGGCGCGCTCAGCCTCCAGCATAAAGACCCGGCCCGGCGCATTGCCGCTGCCGATGCGGTCTTCAAATCACGGCCTGCCGCGATGATTGCCCCGCTCAAGGCGGCGTTGCAATCGGAGCCGAGTGACAACGTGAAAACACGATTGCGCCGCGCTATTGCATCGGCGGAACTTGCTCATTCAAAGGAGCCCACCACGCGGCTCGCCGCCATCAATACGCTGGCCGAATTCGGCGGGCCCGATATCGGCGGCCTGTTGAAAGGTCTGCTGATAAAACGTGACGATGGAGCATTCCCGGAGGCGGACGCAAACGTCCGCGCCGCCGCGCAAGAGGTTCTCGATGAAGTCGAACGATCGGCGGCGTTTTGGGCGACGGTCGAAAGCTTGTTCCAAGGCATAAGTCTCGGCTCCGTGCTACTGCTCGCCGCGATCGGGCTCGCGATTACCTTCGGCGTCATGGGTGTGATAAACATGGCCCACGGAGAGATGGTGATGTTGGGCGCCTACACGACTTTCGTCGTGCAGGAAATCTTCCGGGCCTATGCCCCGCATCTATTCGACCTGTCGCTGTTCGCTGCCATTCCGTCCGCCTTTCTTGTCGCAGGATTGGTTGGCGTCGCCATCGAACGCGGGGTTATTCAGTTCCTCTACGGACGATCGCTCGAGACCTTGCTCGCAACCTGGGGCATTAGCCTGATCCTGCAGCAATTGGTGCGCAGCATCTTCGGCCCCACCAACCGCGAGGTCGGCACACCGAGTTGGATGCAGGGCGCTTTCGAGACCGCAAGTGGCATCTCGCTGACCTATAACCGGGTCGCCATTATCTTCTTCTCACTCGGTGTGTTGTTGATGCTCTTACTGGTCCTGCGCAAGACCTGGTTCGGCCTGCAAATGCGCGCCGTGACGCAAAACCGGCCGATGGCCAGCGCCATGGGAATCCGCACCGGTTGGGTTGACGCCATGACTTTCGGGCTGGGGTCGGGCATCGCCGGGATCGCAGGCGTCGCGCTGAGCCAGATCGACAACGTGAGCCCAAACTTGGGCCAAGCTTATATCATCGACTCGTTCTTGGTTGTTGTCTTCGGCGGTGTCGGCAACTTGTGGGGCACTTTGGTCGGCGCGATGTCGCTCGGTATCGTCAATAAGTTCTTGGAGCCCTACGCGGGTGCGGTCCTGGGAAAGATCTTCGTTCTCGTCGCCGTCATTCTATTCATCCAAAAACGCCCGCGAGGTCTCTTTGCCCTCAAAGGCCGCGCGGTGGAGAGCTGAGATGGAACACCGGGGCATATTATTACCCTTCCTGCTGAAGGCCCCGACGGGTGGGCGGATAATGCTGGCGGTACTCGCCATCCTCGCCGTCGCCGTGCCTATTTTGAATTTGGCGGTCCCCGTGGAGTCGGCCCTCCACGTACCCACTTACGTCGTGGCGCTGCTTGGTAAGTATCTCTGCTTCGCCTTGCTCGCGATCAGCGTCGATCTGATCTGGGGATACTGCGGCATTCTGAGCCTCGGACACGGCGCTTTCTTTGCGCTCGGCGGCTACACCATGGGCATGTACCTGATGCGCCAAATCGGTGATCGCGGTGTCTATAAGAACCCGGAGCTACCCGACTTCATGGTGTTCCTGAATTGGAAGGAGCTCCCCTGGTATTGGACGGGTTTCGACATTTTCCCCTTCGCCATGCTGATGGTGGTCCTGGCGCCGGGCCTATTGGCATTGCTCTTCGGATTCTTCGCTTTTCGCTCGCGGGTGACCGGCGTCTATTTGTCGATCATCACGCAAGCGATGACATTCGCACTGCTGCTCGCCTTCTTCCGCAACGATATGGGCTTTGGTGGGAACAACGGCCTGACCGATTTTAAGGAACTGCTCGGCTTCAACCTGCAGGAGGGGACGACCCGCGCAGCCCTCTTCACAGCCTCCACCGTGGCGCTGGCCGGTGGTTACCTGATCTCGCTCTTTATCGTGCGATCAAAGTTGGGACGCGTATTGGTCGCGATCCGCGATGCGGAAAGCCGGACGCGCTTCCTCGGCTACAGGGTCGAATATTATAAGCTCTTCATCTTCGTCATATCCGCGATGATGGCGGGTGTTGCGGGGGCGCTCTATGTCCCGCAGGTCGGCATCATCAATCCGGGCGAATTTGCGCCCGCCAACTCCATTGAGATTGTGGTTTGGGTTGCGCTTGGCGGCCGAGGCACATTGCATGGCGCGGCGCTTGGCGCCGTTTTGGTGAATTTCGCTAAGACCTACCTGACCGGCGCCGCACCGGATTTCTGGCTCTTCTTCCTTGGCGCCCTCTTCGTCTTCGTGACGATCTTCTTGCCGAAGGGTATCTCCGGTCTGTTGTCCCGCACCTCGGGCAGCCTTCCAGACCTATCACGGCTCAAAGGCATTCTTGCTAAGCTGATGCCGAAAGGGGCGCTGTAATGAATATACCACACGGAAATGTTCTGATCGGCACGAGCGATCCAAAGTTCGAGCCGATCCTGTACCTTGATGGTGTCTCTGTATCGTTCGACGGATTCCGGGCCCTCAACAACCTGAGCTTCTATGTCGAGCCAGGCGAGTTGCGCGCCATCATCGGCCCGAACGGCGCGGGCAAAACCACGATGATGGATGTCATTACCGGTAAAACCCGCCCTGATACCGGAACCGTTCTTTTCAAAGGTTCGATTGACCTGACCAAGTCCGACGAAACCGATATCGCCAACCTCGGCGTCGGACGTAAGTTTCAGAAACCGACGATCTTCGAGCACCACACCGTCTTCGAGAATCTCGAATTGGCGCTGGCGGGCGACAGATCCGTATTTGCTTCTCTATTCTTTAAGATCGACACGGAGAAGCGGGAACGCATCGAGACAGTTCTGCAAACGATTGCCCTCGCCAATCTGCGTGAGGAGATTGCGGGTTCACTTTCTCATGGCCAAAAGCAGTGGCTCGAAATCGGCATGTTGTTGATCCAAGACCCGGAACTCTTGTTGGTGGACGAGCCGGCGGCGGGTATGACCGATGCCGAGACCGCACAAACGTCGGATATGCTGAAGGAGATTGCGCGTGACCATTCGGTGGTTGTTGTCGAACATGACATGGAGTTTGTGAAATCGCTCGAATCGAAGGTCACGGTTTTGCACGAAGGGTCGGTCCTCGCGGAAGGCTCCCTCGAGACCGTACAGAAGGACCCGACCGTTATTGAAGTTTACCTGGGGCGTTGAACGATGCTGGCTGTGAGCAATATCGATCTGTTCTATGGCGCCAGTCAGGCGCTTTGGGATGTTTCTCTGTCGGCGGGAAAAGGGGCAGTCACCTGCATTCTCGGTCGGAACGGCGTCGGTAAGACCAGCTTGCTGCGCGCTATTGCCGGCCAACAATCCATTGCTGCGGGCGATATCGAGCTCGAAGGAGAAAACATTACGGGATTGCCGCCGCACGCGCGCACCCGGCGCGGCGTCGCCTATGTGCCGCAAGGACGTGAGATATTCCCGCTGCTGACGGTTGCGGAAAACCTCAAGACCGGTTTCGCTCCCTTGAAGAAAGCTAACCGCAGCATTCCAGGGGAAATCTTCGAACTCTTCCCTGTCCTTTATGAGATGCTTGGACGGCGTGGCGGCGATCTTTCCGGTGGCCAGCAACAGCAACTCGCCATCGCACGCGCGCTTGTGACCCGGCCGAAGTTGCTTATCCTGGATGAGCCGACCGAAGGTATCCAACCCTCGATCATCAAGGATATCGAGCGCGTCATCGGCCTGTTGCGGGATCGCGGCGATATGGCGATCTTGCTGGTGGAACAGTATTTTGAGTTTGCCCGAGACCTCGCGGATAATTTCGCGGTCATGGATCGGGGCGCGATCGTGCTATCGGGCATGCGCGACGACATGGTGGAGAGCGATGTACGGCGACATCTTACCGTCTGAAGCCATGCCGAGTATCCTACCCCGTATGAGCGGTGCGGCCCGTGTGCGTTTTGTCTGGAAGGACGGCGCGACCCGCCTTGCCGATATCAATCAGAAGACGCCGCTCCGCGTGCTTTTCCCACAGACTTCGCCTGGTGCACCGAAGCTTGCTGCGATCACTACTGTGTCGGGCGGTCTTGTCGGCGGCGATACGTTGGCGGTCGACGTCTCGGTCGGCGATGGCGCGGCCGCGGTTGCGATCGGCCAAGCCGCGGAGAAGGTCTACCGCTCGACAGGGCCCGACAGCATTGTCGATGTGTCGTTGGATGTCGGAAGCGGCGCATGGCTCGAATGGCTACCGCAGGAAACCATCCTATTCGACGGCGCACGCCTCGCCCGGCGGACTGTCGCCGACGTCGATCCGGCGGGACACTTGATGGCTGGCGAGTGCGTGGTCTTCGGACGGCTTGCCAGCGGAGAGGTTATGAGAAGAGGTTTTGTTTCCGACCGGTGGGAAATCCGGATTGGTGGCCGCCTCGAATGGGCTGACGCGTTACGGATCGAGAATGACATTGTGGCCGCACTCGATAATCCGGCCGGATTCGGTGGCGCACGGGCCTATGCAACAGCGGTCTATGTAGGGGCCGACGCCAAGGATTATCTTAGTCTCGCGAAGGAGCTAACTGCGGATTGCGCAGAGGTTCGCGCGGGCGCCACATGCCGGGGGCAGGTCTTGATTGCACACTGGCTCGGAGCGGAGCCTTTGGCGGTGCGACGTGGGTTTGAGAAATACTGGGTGGGCCTACGGGAGGTCGCCGGCGAACATACCGAGCGACTGTCGAGACTTTGGTACGTATAGCGACTGGGGAGGAGAGGATATGAACCTCACACCGAGAGAGAAGGATAAACTGCTCATCGCGATGGCGGCGATGGTCGCGCGGAAGCGGTTGGATCGCGGGGTTAAGCTAAACTACCCGGAAGCGATTGCATTGATCACGGATCATGTCGTTGAAGGCGCGCGCGATGGCTGCAGCGTTGCCGATCTTATGCGCGATGGCGCAAGCGTCATCACCCGCGAGCAAGTCATGCCGGGCATCGCGGAGATGCTGCATGAAGTACAAGTCGAAGCTACGTTTCCGGACGGCACCAAACTGGTGACCGTCCACGAACCCATCCGTTAGGGAGGCTGAAATGATCCCCGGAGAAATCATCTGTAAGAATGGAATGCTCACCCTCAATGAAGGGCGCGAGACCTTGGCTCTTGTTATCGCCAATACCGGTGACCGCCCGATACAGGTCGGCTCGCACTATCATTTTTACGAAACCAATCCGGCCCTCGACTTCGACCGAGAGGCGGCAAAAGGGTTTAGGCTCGACATTCCGGCCGGTACCGCGGTGCGTTTTGAACCCGGCCAATCCCGTGAAGTCGCATTAGTGGCGTATGCCGGAACGGGTACTGTTTTCGGATTTAACGGGCAGGTCAACGGCCCGATCACGGGGGAGGGGTAGAGATGGCATTCGAAATCGAACGCAACGCCTATGCGGCCATGTTTGGCCCGACCACCGGCGATAAGGTGCGTCTAGCGGATACTGACCTTTTCATTGAGGTCGAAGACGACCGCACTGTCTATGGCGAGGAAGTGAAATTCGGCGGTGGCAAAGTCATCCGTGACGGCATGGGGCAATCGCAAGTCAGCCGTGCCGCCGGCGGGGTCGACACGGTCATCACCAACGCGTTGATTCTGGATTACTGGGGGATTGTAAAAGCCGATGTCGGCCTGAAGGATGGCAAAATCGTGGGGATCGGTAAAGCCGGCAATCCGGACGTTCAATCCGATGTCGATATCATCATCGGACCCGGCACTGAGGCGATCGCCGGCGAAGGACGTATCCTGACTGCGGGCGGTCTCGACGTGCACATCCACTTCATCTGCCCACAGCAAATCGAAGACGCCTTGATGAGCGGTGTCACCACAATGATGGGCGGCGGCACGGGTCCGGCGGAGGGAACGAACGCGACCACCTGCACGCCCGGCGCATGGCATCTTGGCCGCATGCTTCAGGCTGCGGAAGGTTTGCCGATGAATTTGGGTTTCTTCGGCAAGGGTAATGCGACATTGCCGATAGCCCTGGAGGAACAGATCGAAGGTGGCGCCTGTGGTCTCAAGTTGCATGAGGATTGGGGGACAACACCCGCCGCCATCGACAACTGCCTTTCCGTGGCCGAGGACGCGGATGTCGCCGTTACTATTCACACCGATACGCTCAACGAATCTGGATTCGTCGAGAACACTATCTCGGCCTTTAAAGGCCGGAACATCCATGCCTTTCATACAGAAGGTGCTGGCGGCGGTCATGCGCCCGACATCATCAAGCTCTGCGGCGAAGGGAACGTCCTACCGTCATCGACCAATCCCACCCGGCCCTTCACGGTCAATACAGTGGACGAGCACCTCGACATGCTGATGGTCTGCCATCACCTGGACGCCAATATTCCGGAAGACGTGGCATTCGCCGAAAGCCGCATCCGGCGAGAGACCATTGCCGCCGAAGATATCCTGCACGATATCGGTGCATTCAGCATCATTGCTTCAGACAGCCAAGCAATGGGACGGGTCGGCGAAGTGGTCATCCGCACCTGGCAGACCGCCGACAAAATGCGCAAGCAACGTGGACGCCTTTCCCAGGAGAGCGGAGATAACGATAACTTCCGGGCCAAGCGATACATCGCAAAATACACGATCAACCCAGCCTTGGCGCACGGCATCTCAAATTATGTGGGCTCCATTGAGGTTGGAAAATATGCGGACCTCGTTCTGTGGAAACCGATGTTCTTTGGCGTGAAGCCCGACCTCATCCTGAAGTGCGGCACTATTGCGGCGGCGGCAATGGGTGACCCCAATGCCTCAATTCCAACACCGCAGCCGGTGCACTACCGGCCCATGTTCGGTGGGTTCGGTAAATCGCTTGCGGCGAGCCGTCTCACGTTCGCCAGCCAAGCAGGCTGCGAGGCGGATATCGCGGGGAGACTGGGATTGGAAAGCGCCGTCCTACCCGTCAGCGGGATTCGCACAGTAGGTAAAAATAAAATGATTCTGAACGACGCAACGCCAGACATGTCGGTTGATCCCGAAACCTACGAAGTGCGCGCTGATGGTGAGTTATTGACCTGTGAGCCCGCGGAAAAACTCCCCATGGCCCAACGATACTTTCTGTTCTGATCATGATACGTGCAACAAAAGTCGAGAATGCCGGTGCGTGGCCGCGCGAAGATGCGGCAGGGCGGGTGACCCTTCCCTACGATGATCGACACCGTCGCCGCATGCGGCTGGTGGCCGATGATGGCACGGTTTTCCTGCTGGACCTGGAGCGTGCCGCCCTGTTGCGGGACGGCGACGGTCTTGCACTGGAGGACGGCTCGTGGATCGAGGTCGCCTCTTCGGCGGAAGACGTGGTCGATGTACACGGTGCCACTCACCGCGCGACGGCCCGCCTGGCTTGGCATCTCGGCAACCGACACCTGCCTGTTCAAATCTTGGAAGATGGCGGCATTCGGTTTCGCTATGACCATGTGATTGAAGAGATGGTGCGAGGACTAGGTGGAGAGACCGTCCGTAAATTGGCGCCGTTTACGCCTGAAGGCGGGGCCTATGAGGGTGGCGGCCACCATCATCACGACCACAATCACGGACATGAGCATGACCATGACTGACGCCGCTTCATCGCAGGATGTGCTGCGCCTTGCCGCGTGGCTTTCACCGTCCTTTCCTGTCGGCGCTTATACCTATTCCTCCGGTCTCGAATATACGGTGGAGGCGGGGATCGTGACTGATGTCGTATCCCTTGAAGCGTGGATCGACGGTGTTGTCCAACTGGGCGCCGGGCGAAGCGATGGGGGACTGTTCGTATTGGCCTACCGGGCGGCTCAACGGGGTAACATCCTGAAATTGGGGAACGTTATCGAATGGGCGGACGCGCTCCGCTCGACGTCGGAACTCGCGCTCGAAAGCGCCGGACAGGGCGATGCTTTCCTTAAGATGGTGCGGGCGGCATGGCCGCACCCGGGTCTCGATGCGCTATACGATATGGCGCGGGAGAGTGGACGCAAACCCGCATATGCCGTCGTCGTCGGCGCGGCCTGTGGCTACCACGGTGTGACTCTAGAGTCAGCACTCGCTGCCTTCTTGCATGCGGTCGCAGCCAATCTTGTTTCCGCTGCGGTCCGCAGCATTCCCTTAGGGCAGACCGATGGGCAACGGGTGACGGCGGCAATGGAACCGGTCATTGCCGAGATCGTACCGAAACTGCTCCAGGTCACGCTTGACGATATTGGCGCGGCGACCCCAATGGTTGACTGGGCCTCCATGCAACACGAAACCCAATACACGAGGTTGTTTAGATCATGAGCACAAACAATGGCCCCTTACGGGTCGGGATCGGCGGACCCGTCGGCTCCGGCAAGACCGCGCTGACGGACGCGCTTTGTAAGACAATGCGCGATACTTACGATATCGCTGCCATCACAAATGATATCTATACGCGCGAGGACGCGGAATTTCTGACTCGGAGCGGCGCCTTGGTGCCCGAGCGCATCATGGGAGTGGAAACCGGTGGCTGCCCGCACACCGCGATTCGCGAAGATGCATCCATGAACCTCGCGGCGGTGGAAGACATGGTCGAACGCTTCCCCGATCTGGAACTGATATTCATCGAGTCCGGCGGCGACAATTTGGCGGCAACATTTTCTCCGGAACTCGCGGACATAACGCTGTATGTCATCGACGTCTCCGCAGGAGAGAAAATTCCACGAAAGGGCGGACCGGGTATTACGCGCTCCGACCTTCTCATCATCAACAAAACGGATTTAGCACCGCTTGTCGGCGCCGATCTCGGCGTCATGGACCGGGACGCCAAGCGCATGCGGGGCGAGCGCCCGTTCTATTTTACCAATCTGAAAGCGGGCGACGGGGTCGCCCGGATCACAGCGTTCATTGTTGATCTTGGCGGGCTTGGAAAAGAAATCGCCGGTACGATCGCAGCGGAATAAGGGAGCATCCTATGAAATGTCTAACAGGGTTTCTGAGTGTACTGGCAGCGATGGCGGTCCCCTCTTTAGCGGCGGCACATGTTGGCGCAATAGCGACGGATACCTCTCAACACAGCCAGTTGCATCTCTTAGAGGGGCTGATCGTTCTATTCGTCATCTGCGCCGGCATACATCTACTGCGCCGACAAAAAGAGTGATCGGCGAGACGAGGCCAAAAAATCCGACTGGCGCACACTGAATTAATCCAAGATCTAATTTCTTCGAAGACCCGAATCCGCACCCAATTTTTAAACCACGAGGTGTTGAGCAGCGACAGGGATTGTGTTTCTGAGGCGTACAGACGCGTAAAGCTCCGCCTGCACTCTTTGGCGATCATAGGCTCCAATCTCATCTTCATCGATGTCGATAATGTAGGGATCAACCGGTCGCTTAGAGCTCGTCATCTTGCCGTTCTCGTCTTTCTTCAGTTGAGCGTGACAAAACCAATCGTCGTTATCTTTTTCCGGATGGTCGGCATAAGCGTGATAAAAACCCCAGCGACTTTCAGTCCGAAACATCGAGGCATGCGCCGCCATATCGGCGCAGTCGAGGATTGATTGTGCCTCCAGCGAGCGCATCAGCTCATGCGAATCCGTGACCGCCATCTGATTGAGGTCCTCGCGCACCTCGGCGAACCGATCTTGTGCCAACAGCATTTTTCGCGTCACTTTCGGAGGCTGCAGATAATCGTTGACGAGACGCCGCGTCTTGTACTCAATTTGGTTTGGTGGGATACCGTCTTCGCGTTTAGTCGGTGCCAGTACACGAGTCATCTCAGCCTCGACCTGTCCCTATCGTGCTCCGCGATGTAATCGACCGCGTCCTCACCGGCGAACATGCCATTGGTGAAGGCGCCAAGCATGTAGTTGTGCGGCACACTAGCCATGTCGCCCGCGGCATACAGACCCGGAACCGTGGTCCGGGCATGCTCGTCAACCCAAACACCCGAGGCGCTGTGCCCCGAGCAGAACCCGATCTCCGAGATATGCATCTCGATCATTTCATTGTTGTAGTCGATGCTTCGGTTTTCATGAAACCGCCCGCGCGTAGGCCGTTCGACATTGTGGAGCGTGCCGGCGATCTCTTTCACCGTATCTTCGTGCAGGTGATCGAGTTTGAGGAAAACTGATCCTTTCCCAGATTGTAGTTCGTTGTAGAACTCTTGCATCATCTGCCCAGACCAATAGTCGCATTCGATGAAACGCATACCCTCGTTGTTAGCGGTATAGCCACCGAATGGTCCCGCGACATAGGCGCACGCGGGCCCGTTGTAATCCTTGATTAGCAGATTGATTTGATAGCATTCGAGGTTAGAGAGCTCGGCTCAGGCGTGATAGGCCATGGAATAGCCATCACCGCTGTTGGCCGCGTTCTCATACGTCCCGGAAAGGTAGCCAGAAGTCGGCAGGCCGAGACGCCCCGCGGCACCCAAACACAGGATGACCGCCTTCGACTTTATAACGAGGAACTCGGCGGTCCGCGTGTTGACCGCAATGGCACCAGCGATGCAACCATCCGGTCCGTTCAACAAACGCGTCGCCATGAAACGGTTGGAGATCAAAATCTGCTTGCGGCGCAGTTGCCGGTAAAAAGCTTTCTTGACCGTATCGCCATTCGGCATCGGCAAGACATAGGTGCCCATGTGATGGACCTTTTTGACGTCGTACTCGCCAGTCTCGTCCTTTTGAAACCTAATGCCGAAGGAATCCAACTCCTGGATGACGTCGTAGCACTCTTCCGCGTAACGCAAGACTGCCTTTTGATAGACGATGCCGTCATTCGCAACAGTGATCTCCTTGGTGTATTGCTCCGGTGTGGCATGACCAGGAATCACCGTATTGTTCAGACCATCCATCCCCATCGAGATAGCACCACTCCGCTTCACGTTCGCCTTTTCCAGTATAACGACCATGGCGTCGGGGTTCTTACATTTGGCTTTATAGGCGGCCATTGGGCCCGCAGTGCCTCCGCCTATCACCAGAATATCCGCCTCGACTTCGCGCAAACCGTCTTTAATTTCGTCCATTTATTCAGTCTCCGTTTCGGCGATACATGATCGCGATATCGAGAGTGTTCCCCATCTTTGATCCGATGGTGAGCAATTAGTTGCTTTCCCCTGAAGTTTGTTCTCTGGCGATCTCTCGCAGGAGAGCCCAGGGGTAAATGCCGCGGTCTTCTCCGTCGGAGAACGACAAGTTCAATGCGTAGCTGCCGACCAATTCGGTACGTTCAATCATCAGGTCGGACGAAATAGGAGTGGGGCTCCCATCAATTCGAGCGCGAATAGAATCCGAAGAGCGACATTTGCCACGCAGAAGTTGCGCCGTGAGCGCCTGCTCTTCCTGGTCGCCCCAAACAATCCGAAGGGACCGTCGGTCGGACGCCAAATGGATCGCCGATGGTGGGTCTACGTTGAAATATCGTGAGAGGGCATGGTCAGTCATGTGCTGACCATGCCGGAAAGGCCTTGCCGCGTTGAGCAACTAATTGCCAAAACCATCAAGTCTGACATTTAACGGCAGGCATGACATAATTAGCGCGAACAATTTCCACCGTTTAACAATCTGTTTCCGCCGACGTCGCGTACAACGAATTAAATGAATGGACAGGCAACGAAGAATGTTCAGAAAAGCGCACGCAATAACGGTTGAGAATTAGAGGAGCGCGTCTTGCTGGATCCAAAACTTAGCGGGCCCTGGGCTCTATTCAATGTCGAAAGTTTTTTGCAACGAGCGCTGATCCCGGTGCGACTGTCTGCGATCTCACCTTCGGGATGGCCGACAGTTGTCTCGCTTTGGTTCATCTATGAGGATGGCGTTCTGCAGTGCGCCAGCAAACCTAACGCCCGCATTACCGAGTTACTTCGTGCAAATCCCAAGTGCGGATTCGAAGTCGCTGGTGAAGCCCCCCCTTACTACGGTGTCCGAGGTCAAGGGCTTGCTACCCTCGACCACACATCTGGCCCCGCCCTGTTACCGCGTCTCATCGACCGTTATATCGGGCCCGATATCACACCGTTTCGGCGCCGGCTAATGGCTGATCAAGATCAAGAGGTTGCCATAGAGATACGACCTAAACGCCTGATGAGTTGGGACTATCGCAAACGGATGGACCCCTAACAGCTAACGCCGTAGAGCCTCCAGAAACTCCGACCGCGTCGCCGGATTGTCTCGAAAGCATCCCAACATGCAACTCGTACTCATTGTGACATCGGATTTTTTGACGCCTCGGGTCGTCATGCATTGATGTTGGGCCTCAATCACGACGCCCACGCCTTTCGGTTCGAGCACCTGTTCGATGGTTTTGGCGATCTGTTGCGTAAATCGTTCCTGAATTTGTAGTCGTTTGCCAAAGGCTTCGACGACACGCGCCAGCTTACTGATGCCGACGACGCGGTTATGGGGAATATAAGCGACATGCGCCACGCCGATGATCGGAACCATGTGGTGCTCGCAATGGCTCTCGAAGCTCACGTTTTTTAGCAATACCATCTCATCGTAACCATCGGTCTCTTCAAAGGTCCGACGCAACATCTCCCCAGGTTCCTGCATATACCCTGCGAAAAATTCTTCATACGATCGAACAACGCGCCGTGGTGTATCGCGCAACCCTTCGCGATCGGGGTCGTCCCCCGCCCATTCTATCAGCGTTCGCACCGCCGCTTCCGCCGCCGCCCGATTCGAGTTTTCACCCATCGCGGAAAATTCTTGTCCGTCAGCAGCCGAATTGGCAAAGCCGGGCGTTACACAATCATTCATATCTATTTTCCCTAACCTTGGGGTTCTGCAAAGACCAATTAAATAAATAGTACGTTGCTGAGACTTAGATGGATCACCGGCATTTTGGGATGCGATGCGGCGGCGATGATCTATATCGGTGGTGCAAACGTACAAAATGCTTACTCAAAGACTGAGCCACTGTGAAAAATATGCGAATTCCTTGGAAGTATACTGCTTCGCTCTTTGTCGTCTATTTCGCTCTAGTGTCCGGACTTGGGATAAAGGTTAGCAACGCCGACGGCTTAGTGGCCAAGGACGACCCAATCGCGTTGTATGGAAAAGAAATTTTGTTCGACGTCTTTCGCGAAAACGAGCGCGTAGGTTCACATACCGTAAGGTTTCATCGAGACGGCGATGAGCTCATGGTCAATAGCCGTTTCGAGCTCAAAATTGACGTCCTATTCTTCACCGTCTATCGCTTTCTCTATCAATCTAACGCCATTTGGCGGGGCCCGTTAATCAATAACCTCAACGTCGAAGTGGATGATAACGGAGAAGTGTTTCGATTGAGCGCTGACAGAAATGGCAAGGAGATGAGTATCCTTTCCTCCGCCGGCACAGCTGAAATCAAGGGCCGCGTATTTCCGACGAATCATTGGAATTCGAATGTCGTTCACGAACAGCGTGTCTTGAATACATTGACGGGACGAATGAACAACGTGCGGATAGAGGCTCATGAGCGGGAACGCGTGCCTACGGAACGAGGTGGGATCGAAGCGACACGCTACGCATACACTGGCGACCTCCAGACAGAGGTCTGGTACGACGACATGGGACGCTGGGTCAAAATGCGCTTTGCCGGCCGGGATGGCACCCGGATCGATTATGTCTGCCAACGCTGTCAGGGCCCGCGCACGGAACCAGTGGAAAAATGACAACGTCGGATGGCAGAAAGGTCATTTGGATTACCGGCGCGGGAAAAGGCATCGGCCGAGCTCTCGCCAAACACTATGCATTGGCTGGTTGGATCGTCGCTGCAAGTGCTAGAACCGGAGCCGACCTTGGGACACTGGCTGAGGAAGCGCCCAACGGGAGCGTCAAACCCTTCTCCCTCGACGTGACGGATCAAGCGGCAACGGCGGAGACCGTGCGCCGGATCGAATCAGAACTGGGTATCGTGGATATGGCGATCTTCAATGCCGGCACGCACCTTCCCACGAGTGCCGAGGGCTTTTCCGTCGTTGAGTTCCGCCAATTGGTCGAGACCAACCTCATGGGATCGGTAAACGGGCTAGAGCCTATAATGAAAACATTCTTGGCACGTGGGGGTGGCCATATCGCGGTTGTGGCCTCGCTGGCCGGTTACCGCGGCCTGCCAGGTGCCGCCGCCTATGGCGCTACCAAGGCAGCCTTGATCAATATGTGCGAAGCCTTAAAGCCTGACCTCGAAAGGTCCGGAGTTAAACTAAGTTTGATCAATCCAGGATTCGTGGAAACACCGTTGACCGCGCAGAATGATTTTCCCATGCCGTTTTTGATTCCGGTCGACGAAGCGGTATCGCAAATAGTCCGCGGCCTGGAGCGATCGAATTTCGAGATCGCGTTCCCGGGCCGCTTCGCATTTCTTATGAAAGTGCTGCGTATTCTACCGGATCGCTTGTTCTTCACGCTGAGCCGTCGGATGCTTCGAGAATGAGCGCACCACAAGATCGGTACCGGATCTATCTCGAAACTCTATCTCCGGAATCCCTCGCGGAGCTTTCCGCTCATGTGACTGAAGATGTCCACTTCAAGGACCCCTTCAACGATACTCAGGGCGTCGATGCAATGTCGCGCGTTTTCCGCCATATGTTCGAGAACGTGCAGGATATCAATTTTGATATCCATGAAATGTTGGCTGAAGACTCGGTCTGTCTGATGGCGTGGCGTTTCGAGGGAACACTTAGCGGCAAACCGTGGAGTTTCGAAGGTGCCAGTATCATTCGGTTTGCCGAGGATGGCCGGGTTGCGGAACATGTCGATCATTGGGATACGGGTCGTGATTTTTACGAGCATCTCCCTCTCATCGGCTGGCTGCTCTCAGCTGTACGTCGTCGTTTGTCGGTACGTTAAAAGGCCCCGCCGAGATATCCGAATGCCGCGCCGCCTTTTGAAAGAACAACGTCACCTCTCCGATAGCGATACCAAACTTGCTAACCCGCGCGCGGTTCACCAGCACGCCCGAAGATTGCAGAAACATCCAATCATTGAAATGCACCCGCAACGTGCTCTCACCGACCTTTAAATCCAAATCATAGCGCCAATTCAGCGCATTGCCGTATGATTCGCCGGTGGCGGTGCCGATCACGTCGTCCGCCGACCCTTCGTATCGGTGTTCATCAATTTTCTTGATCGTCCAGACGCGGCGATCTGTTTCCCCGTCACTATAGCGAAACCGTTCATCCAAAACCAACGTCTTGCCGTCCCAACGGCCCTGAATATCGACGAAAAACTGACGCCGCAAGTTCCCAAACCGGTCTTCGAAGATTCCCCATGCGTGGGTTTTCCCGACGAAATAATCTTCGATGCGCAACACAGGGCTTGTCTTGGAAAAATCACTTGGTTTCATGTTCGTGCATCCGCTTAGAACGATCAGGGCGAAGACCATGGTGCAGATTTTAGCCGGCATCGGATAGCCTCCATACTTAAGTCAATGTCATTTCTCGGCGGCGCAACCGCTGTCGGATGACGGCCTGTACGTGTGCCGTCAATGGAAACCGCCAAACCACCAGAATAGCCATGACCTTTATTACGACGGGAATCAGCGCATAGATCACGATGAGCGCCTGACGTCCCGCGTCGCTCGGGATTTCCGGATCAAACCCGGCAATCTCCAGACCCGGCAGCGCCAATCCAACGGCAACAGCCAGCGCCAATTTCGTGCTCATACCCCATAGCGCGAATTGCAGACCGGTCTGCGCGCGCCCGGATCGAAGCTTTGCGTAGTCCGTTACATCCGCCTGCAGTGCCGGCGGCAACGCCAGGTCAGCCCCTAGCGCCATTCCCGTCACCACACAGACAATGCCAAACAGGGCGAAATTTCCGGAATCAATCCACGGCACGCTGACAAAGGCAATGCACGCGGCAATCATGCCCCAACACCAAGTACGATGTTTTCCAATACGCCTGCTTAAGCGGAGCCAAAGAGGGATCGACACGATCGCTGCCACAAAATAGGACAAAACGAAGAGCGGTCGAATGTCCTCTCCCGCACCGAGTCCGTGCTCCAAATAGAGGAAGAACAACGCCGCCGGGATGCCGTTGGCAACACCGTTCAGAAACCAAGCCGAAAGCAACCTGAGAAAAGGCTGATTCCTGCCAAGAGCTTGCAGGCTGTCAGAGAGGCTTTGGTTTTCCTCGCGCGTTCGATCCGAGCGTTCGGTGCCCTCGGGTACCGCACTCAACAAAAACGGGATAACAATTGCGCCAAGCGCGATCGCAACCCAAGCAATCGCACCAATCGAATCACCCTCTGACCAGCCGAGTGAAACAGTCACGGCCCCGAGCACACCTGCACCGACAACACCAAGCAATCCGAAGCCTTCGCGCCACCCGGCGATACGCGTTCGCTCGTGGTAGTCCGCGCTGAGTTCGGCCCCCCAGGCAAGATATGGGACGGCAACCATCGTCCAGCCCGCATACAGTACCAATGACCAAATCAGAAGATAGGCACCCGTGCTACCCTCGACCGGATTTAGGATTTTATAAAGCCCGTACCCGGCGATCACTGCACCCACGGCGATCCACGGTTTGCGACGAAGCCCTCTGAATTCCAACCGGTCGCAGAAAATACCGACAAGCGGATCGGTAATCGCATCGAACAACCGCGCGCCTAACAGGACGTAGCCCGTCGTCGCAAGACCAACACCTAGTTGCACGCCGTAGAGTGATGGAAGATGGATATAGACAGGGATGGTCGGCAGAGCGATGACGAACGCGGGCAGTGCATACGCCAGCAGGCGCCAGCCGCCAAGCGAAACGCCCTTTACATGGGACATCGATGCTCGATGGTAAACTGTGCGACGTCGATCTTTCCCGTGTCGAACCCGACTTCAGAGTAGCAAAGGTAATAAAGCCACATCCGCCGGAAACGCTCATCGAAGCCCAATTCTTGGATCGTCGGCCAAGCCGTGAGAAAGTCTTCCTTCCAACGCCGCAGCGTTTCGGCATAGGACCGCCCGAAGAAATGCCTGTTGCAAACCGCCATTCCAGCGGTCGTTGCACTCCCAATAAAGGCGCTGGGGCTCGGCAAAACGCCGCCAGGGAAAATATAATGTTGGATAAAATCAGGTGTACTGCGATAAGTGGCAAAATGCTCATCCCCGATCGTGATGGTTTGAACGACCGCGCGCCCACCGGGTTTAAGGCGCTGTCGAAGAGTGTCGAAATAGATCGGCCAATGCTCTACACCAACCGCCTCGAACATTTCGATCGAAACGATTTTCTCGAAGAACCCTTGTACATCACGATAATCTTGCAGCCGAATTTCTACCCGCTCCGAGAGGCCGGCGTTCTCCATGCGCGCACGGGCGTAGGCGGCCTGTTCGGTTGATAGTGTGAGGCCGACAACCGCACAATCATACTCCGCCGCAGCGTATTCCGCGAAACCACCCCAGCCACAGCCGATCTCGAGCACTCGGTCGCCAGGCTGAATATCCAACTCCTCCGCCAATCGAGCATACTTACGACGCTGGGCAACAAACAGAGACTCGTCGAAGTCGACAAACAAGGCGGACGAATATGTCATCGTTGAGTCGAGCCACGGTTGATAGAACGCATTCCCCAGATCGTAATGAGCCGCGATATTGCGGCGGCTGCCGCGTTTGGTATTGGCCCGCATCGCATGCCGCAAACGCCCTTGTAATCTCGAAAGCCAGCCGGATTGAAGGGCACCCGACAGATCATCTAAATTAATTGCCCCGACGGTGAGAAGCGCCGATAAATTCGATGTTTCCCATTCGCCTTTCAGGTACCCCTCAGCTAACCCTAAGTCACCGGCAAACAGCATTCTCAAGACCAACCGCAGGTCATGAATTTTTAGGAGCCCCTGCGGCGTGACCGCTCCTTGACCAAAGGTCTGACTATGCCCTGACGGGAACTCAATTGTCAGCTGGCCTCGCTCTAGTCCCTGGAACCATCGCACCATCAGCCGCTCAAGCGGCGCCAATCTAATCGATTTGATTGGCGCCTCGATCGTCGATTGTGCTCCGGAAACTGAATTATCCATTTCGCTCATCTTCCATACTCAAATTCTGTCGGTCTGGCCGACGCTACTTTCGACCGGCCGGGTGGCGGGGGTATGTGAAAATACTTGTAGACCTTTCGCCCAAAGCAGCAGCGCCTCCCAATGAATCGCGACGGCGACCTTCACCGTCAAAAACGGAAACTCCGCGAGGCATCTCATCATTGAACGCCGGTTTAGATTCAAACGTTCGCCATTAAAGCCGGCGGCAAAGAGTAATCCGTCACCGTCTTCCTGGCGAATAATGATATTGATACGGTCCGATGGTGGAACGATCCGAAAGTGATACTTCGTCTCCATCGCGATGAAGGGTGAGACGTACAGCTTCTTGTCGCTGCTCTGCCGGATGACAGGTCGATCACAATCGTCGGTCGGGATCACATAGACGTGCCGCTCGCCAAAAGTGTTGCAAACCTCATAAAGGATCGCCGTAAGGCCACCGTCTCGGCGATAACAGAAATAGACACTGAGCGGATTGAAGACGTATCCGAAGATGCGCGGATAACAGAGAACGCGAATGGCACCGCCGTCCGGCTCTTGTCCGGCGTCGCGTAACCGTTCCTCAACCCAGGGCCGAAGAGCTTCTCCTGTCGTTGGCCCGTGATCGCGGTCGTAAAAGGATAACAGAGCGCGGCGATTGTATCCGAACAGCACACCGTGCCCATCAAGTTCGGAAAGTTCATCGAGGTCGAACAGCATCGCAAAGACGCTGTAGCTAAATCGGTGACGCTTTGGCCTAAGCCGCTCATGGGTCACCTTGCCTCGAAACATCGCAGAACTGATGGTCATGCAGCCGCCACTTTGAGTGATCCGCCCAGATGAATTCGATCATTCATATTCGGCACATCCCACGGTCGGGAGACACCGCCCAATTGCTCACCGACGGCAAGGCCGGACTGCAAAGCATCTTCGTGGAAGCCGGACCCAAAATAGCTGCCGCAATACCAGGTCCGCCGATGCCCTTGCAGCGACCATAGTTCAGGCTGGGTCGCGAGTGCTTTCGCATCAAAGAAGGGATGCGCGTAGTCAAATTCTCGAATGATACTGCTGGCTGCCGGCTCTCGGATCGGGTTCAAAGTCAAAAATAAGGGATCATCCGTCTCAAGCGATTGCAGATTATTCATCCAATAGGTCACGCAAAGGCGATTCTCGCCACCCTCGTCCGGATCGCCGATAAAATTCCAGCTCGACCAGACCCTGCTGCGCTTCGGCATCAAGGACGCGTCGCGATGCAGCACCGCCCGGTTCGGCGTGTAGCGCCACTTTTCTAGCAAGCCACGTTCAAGATCATCGCTGTCCACTAGCATTGCCCCTGCCTCATCCGCATGGGTGGCCAGCACAACGTGATCGAATGCCGTGACGTTTCCGGCCGCGTCTTCCACCAACGCTTCATTTGCGGTCCGCCGAACGGATCGCGCACCGCCGAAGACGATACGATCCTGATAGGGCTCGGTAAGACGTCGGACATATTCCCGGCTGCCGCCGTCGACGGTTCGCCATTGCGGCCGATCGCTCAAGGTGAGTAGACCGTGAGACTCAAAAAACCGGATAAACGCCTTCACTGGATAGGCTTTCATTTCGGCCGCCGTGGTCGACCAGATGGCCGCACCCATCGGCAATAGATGATCGTCGATGAAACAGTCGGCGAAATTTGCATCGTCAAGATAGTCGCCGAGGCTGATATCATCGAATGCTGGGTCGTCGAGAAGTTGGGGAGCCACCCGATAGAATGATAAAATATCGCGGATCATGCGCCAAAACCGTGGCCGTAATATATTCAGCCGCTGTCCCAAGACGCCGTTTAAGTTCGTGCCAGAGTACTCGAAAGCGCCGCGATCCAGCGACGCGCCAAACGACATTTCGGTTTCCTTCGTCGGCACGCCCAAATGATCGAACAACGCCGTCAGGTTTGGATAGTTCCGCTCGTTATAAACAATGAATCCGGTGTCGACCGGTGTCGACCCTTGATCCGTTAGCGCGTCAACCGTATTGGAATGGCCGCCGACCCGGTCGTGTTTTTCGTAAACGGTTATCCGATGCGCCTGATTGAGGAGCCATGCCGCGGTCATTCCGGCGACCCCGGTCCCAATGACGGCAATGTTCAGACGGTGATTACAAGTGGGAGCGATGACGTTCAATTTATTTTTATCCCAGATAACGTTTTGATACATGAAGGACTGCATCGCGTCGTTTTTACGTTTTGACATCCCAAGCAGATCATGCGTTCCACAATTTTTATTACCTTCGTGATCCATGCAACTATTTCCTTCGTAGCAAAAGTATGAATAGTCTCACTCCTCTTCGGCATGCGAATGTTTTGGACGGAAATTGCTCCTCATTCAGGCGGATTTCGAGTGCGAAGCAAGCCATACACACTTGGGCTCGTAACTGTGGCGGGCTGGGTATCGGTTACAAACCGGTAAAAGGCAACAGGGAGAAAAGCACCATCAATAGTATGGATGACCTGCTGACTGCGGTTGCCACATCCAAAGACCGTGAGGCCTTCCAAAGTCTATATGAGCATTTTGCACCGCGGTTAAAATCCTTCCTACTAGGGAGGGGTTCTAGCCCAGAGGTCGCGGAAGAGGCCGTTCAGGAAGCGATGTTAAACGTGTGGCGGAAAGCCAGCCATTTCGATCCGACGAAAGCGGCCGCATCTACCTGGATATTCGCCATAGCGCGGAATGCTCGCGTCGATTTGCTGCGCAAAGCGAACCGTCCCGCACTCGATCCAAACGATCCTGCGCTGGTGCCGGACCGTCCCGCATCAACGTTTGAAACGGTCTCGGCCGCACAAGAAGCAAACCGGATCAGGGAGCGGGTCGCTGCCCTGCCCGCAGAGCAGCGAGAGGTTCTTCGCCTCGCCTTTTTTGAGGACTTGCCACACACCGAGGTCGCGCAACGGCTGGGCATTCCTCTCGGTACGGTTAAATCGCGAATTAGATTGGCGGTTCGGCGCATTCGGATTGGACTTGGAGAAAGCGAATGAGTATCGATCATCATCCAAACGATGAATTGCTTTTGGATTATTCCTCCGGTGCAATGGACGAAGGCTGGAGCGTTGCGGTCGCAACCCATTTGGCGCTCTGCCCTGATTGTCGCCAGGCAGTCCGAGACATTGAAGCGATCGGCGCCAGTTTGTTGGACGGCCTTACGCCGGTACCTTTGTCTGCAGGGAGTTCAAACGCCATCCTCGACCGATTGCCGGAGAGTGCGCTCCCCCCGGATGACGCATCCTCTATCGAAGAATCACCCGGATTGCCCCCGATTCTACCAGAGCCCCTACGCCGCTACGCCGGCGGGGACGTCAGCGACATACAATGGGAACGTCTTGGACTTGGGGCATATCAATACCTTATCCCCACGAAGGATGAACGTATTTCGGTTCGGCTTCTTCGGATACCGGCCGGCAAACCAGTCCCAGCCCATACCCATGGCGGCCTAGAGTTAACGCTGGTCCTGTGCGGTGCATTCTCCGACACAACGGGACGATATGGTCGAGGAGACATCCAGGAAGCCGACGAAACCCTCGAGCATCAACCTCACGCCATAGCGGGAGAAGACTGTATTTGTCTTGCGGTCACGGATACTCCGTTGCGTTTCAGTAGCTTCGCTGCTCGTTTGATCCAGCCGTTTATTGGTATTTGATCGGATATAAAACAACACAAACGGGCTTGTCCGATTAAACGTGTTTTGACGAATTTAGGCCAATTTTCTATCGTCTTGAGATGAAAAGTCCCGATCCATTCCGTTGTTTCAAGACGTCGGCCGAGATCATCCGCCTGACGGTGATGATGTATGTGCGATTTCCACTATCGCTCCGCAATGTTGAAGACCTTCTTC
>JBMYRC010000035.1:0-33676 GCA_049601975.1 Alphaproteobacteria bacterium
GCGGCGCTCGGCTTGGCTTAGTTGGATTGCGAGGCGTCGATTAGAACATTTGTGACGCTCCGGCCGAGTTTGAATAGGGTGCCTCAGGCGAAAGTATATCGTGCTGCGACACAGGGGCGGAGGAATTCGACCGGCAGATTGACGATCTTTGGAAAATGCGTGTATTCGCCCTCGATCAGCACTTTCAGAATTGTCGTATGCTCCAAGAGTCAGCCAACAATCTCCCCCTCCGAAGCACCGATAATTTGGTCGGATTAGGGGAGCAGCAACAGAGTGCTACCGCGTTCGATCAAAATAATTGAAATGACTAGCTGGACTGTTATTAATTTCTCCCTTTGAGTGGTCGCGCCATTTCCATGGGGCCTCGATCCGGCCTGACCAAAACCCCATTCCCTTGCCACGGGCGCGCCCTTCCGCTACGGTATAGTTGGTCGCTTGAGCACGGGCGGCGAGGGCGTGACCCGTCAATACCATCTCCAATGCCACATCGAATTTCTCACCTCGCGTGGCGCCGTTCTCTGTGTTTCGAAAATAGCTTTTCACCCGACATATCGCGGCCAAACTCCCATCTTCGTTGCGTGCCGTAATGTTGCAATCCAACGGGTCGGCGCCGATATAAAGAAAAAGCCGGCGCTTAGCGGCATGTCCGCAATTGAACTGCTTACCCTTCTTATCGCTGCAGAATTGATCCATCTCAGGCGCGTCGATGCCGTGAAGATGGATCGTGGTTTCACCAATTGCCACCGTATCCCCATCGATGACGGTGGCCTGACCCGATAAGGTTTTGCCGGCGGCGGGGAAGGTCACGGCAATCAAGATCGGTAGGAGGATGCGAAACATAGACCGGATTGTAATCCAATCGAGGTGGCGATGCCCAGAGGAACGCGTTTGGTCAAATCCTCCTATCGTCATTTCCGCGATGGCGGGAATCTAGAACCCTTTGTACGAAACAACTGGATTCCTGCCATCGCTGGAATGACAGTTATAAGATCGCTGTGATAGTAGAATTGAAATGAGGAGTCGTCCCTATGTCCAACAATCCCATGATGACCACACGCAAGTAATTTGAGCGTATCCCGACCGAAATGTTGAAAAAGTTCGAGGGATTACCGATCGGCTGGATTTGCGATTCCAATGGCCGTTAGGGCGGCCTCGGCGGCGGTATTTTGCCGATCTGCAACAACACGCCCGTTGTCGGTACCGCGTTCAGGGTCTCCTATACGGTGGCGAACAATATCGGTCTTCATGTGGTATTGAAGTATATTCAATCGGGTGACGTGCTGGTCGTTAAAGGCGAGGAGGCTGGCGAATGCGCGGTCACCGATGATTTGATGATGGGCATGGCGCATAACAATGGATTATGGGCGTTTATCACTGATACCCATATCCGCAACGGTGACGGGCTGGAGCCCCTCAATATCGCTCTCTTTGCCAATGGGTTGAACCCCAATGGACCGTATAAAGCCGGTCCTGGTAAGATCGGTCTACCGATGTCAATTGGTGGCTACATCGTTGAGTCCGGCGAGCTGATTGTCGGCGACACTGACAATGTCGCTGTGGTGAAGTGCGCCGATATTGATGCGGTGTTGGCAGATTTAGCGGGCACGTCGGAGAAAGAAAAAGGCGCTGAAGCGAGCAATGCCGAGGTGCAAAAATTTATGGAGATCGCCGATGTGGCGCTTGCGTAGGTCAAGGTGAAATAGGTGGTGCTGTCGCCACAAGTACCAACACGTCATTCCGGACGCGTTAGTGATCCGAATTAGTGCCTGAGTTTGGCGAACGGAAAAATTGGTCGGGAGTATCGCTCGGGCAATAATTCCGGCTTTGCTTCGTATCCCGGAATGATAAATTTATCAATTCGGTACTGCGCGTTTTGCTAATCCGCCAGCTCCCGTCCCGCCGCGATCACACCGTCGTCCGGGCCGACGGTTAGCGGTGTCCAGTTGCGTGACCGCACATAATCCGGTCGTGGCTTCTCAATATCAACTGGTCGGTTCTTGCATTGATTGAAGCAGAAAAATATCTGCCACCGATCTTCAGCTGAGAGATTGTGGCCGGAAGCGTGGAGTAGGTTGCAATGGAAGATTGCGGCCGTGCCCGCACCACCGGTAATCGGGACCGGTGCCGGTAAGCGCTTCATATAATCCTTCATGTCCGAGGTCTTGGTAACCAAGAGCTTATAGGCTGTTGATTCATCCAAGCGCGGGTCGGAACGGCCTCCCTTGTGGCTGCCCGGCAAGACATACATACATCCGTTGAGCGGCGTTGCCTCGGTCAGTACGACGGTCATCGTCGCCATGTTCGGTTCTGCAATACCATCCAAATGCCATGCATGGAAATCTTGATGCCACATCCAAGCGGAACCTTCGATGGCCGCTTTCATGTTGAGTTTGCTGTGATGCATGTAAAGGTTATCGTCGTTTAAGCACTGTTGTGCGGCGCGCAGGACGCGATTGGTGCGGGAGGCAGCACGGAAGGCCGGTGAAGCGGTCTCGCCGTCCTCTTCGTGCAGACGAAACATGATCTTAACGGTCTCTTCCTCGCCTTCGCGCACGACCATTTCAGAGTTTATTTTTGAGACACGGTCAGTCTCTCGGCGCAGGACGTCGACTTCCTCTTTATTAAAAAGGTTCGGGAATAATAGGAAACCGTCGCGGTTGAATTGGACGACTTGTTCGGGACTTAGTTCCATAAGGCGTTCCTCCGTTTGGAAATAAGTGTAACTCGGACTTCTCGGGCGTCATCCCCTTTTCGCGTGCACGGCGCGGCCTAACTCCAGCCTAAACCGATCACGGGGGATTTCTGATATGGCGCAATCCGGTCTACCGCCGCTCGTCGGCCTCAAGGTCTTGGACCTCTCGCGGATTATCGCGGGTCCGCTCTGCTGTCAGCAATTGGCGGATATGGGGGCCGATGTGCTCAAGGTGGAAAACCCAAAGACAGGCGACGATTCGCGCAGCTCCACCCGGCCGATGGCCGGTGAGGACTCGCATTTCTTTCAGGCCTTCAACAAGAACAAGCGTAGCATCGGGCTCGATTTTCGTGAAGGTGAGGGGAAGGAGATATTTTTCAAACTTTTGGAAAAAGCCGATGTGCTGATGGAGAATTTCCGCCCCGGCGTGATGACCCGCTACGGCCTCGATTATGCGTCGATCAAGGAACGCTTTCCCCGCTTGGTGTATTGTTCGGTCTCGGCTTATGGCGAGACGGGCTCACTCTCTGATCGGCCCGGTTTCGATCCGGTCTTGCAGGCGGAATCGGGATTGATGTCGATGACCGGCGAGGCCGACGGGCCGCCGTTGCGCCATCCGGTTTCTATCATCGATATCATGACGGCATTGCATTCGGTCGGTGCTATCATGGCGGCGCTCTGGGCGCGGCGGGACACGGGGACGGGCCAGCACATCGAATTGGCGTTGATGGACGTCGCTGTGGCGGCCCTATCGAATGCGGGGCAATCCTTTCTGATGTCGGGGGAGCAGCTGCCGCGGGCTGGTAATTCACATCCCTTGTCGACGCCAACCAATCTATTCAGCGCATCGGATGGTGATCTCTATATGGCGTGTGCGTCGAATCGGTTGTTCGGAAAGTTTTGCCGCGAGGTCATTGACCGGCCCGACCTACCTTACGATCCACGTTTCAAGACAACCAGCGACCGCTTCGACAATCGGCCGGAATTGTTCGAAATCCTGAACGGAATCTTTGCGACCAAGACTCGTGCCGAGTGGTTGGTGAAGATGCGCCATCTGCCGGCCGGGGCGCTGCAGAATTTTGAGGAAGCGCTGAATTCCGAGATCGTCAAGGAACGTGGCATGGTGACCATGGTCAAGCATCCGCTAGCGGGTCCGATAAAGGTTCTCGGCTCGCCGTTGAACTTCTCCGACACGCCCATTCGCGAATTCACGGCGGCGCCGTTGCTTGGTGCGGATACGGATGATGTTTTGCACGGTCTGGGATACGATGACGCCAAGATCAACGCCTTGCGTGAGGCGGGGACCGTAAATTAGTCAGGGGAATTCAGGTATGGCCGAGCCTATCTTTCACAGTTTCGCGGCGGCGCCGAACAAGGTGGCGCCGTTTAGTCATGCGGTGGAATGCGACGGCTGGATTCAATTGACCGGCCAAATGCCGACCTATCCGGAAGATGACGCGAAACCATTACCGGACGGGGTCGAAGCGCAAACTCGACGGGTCATAGAGAATTTGATCATCGTACTCGGCGAGCTGGGATTGGACCTCTCGCATATCCTGTCGTGCCGGGTCTATCTGACGGATTTCTACCGCGATTTTGACGTTATGAACGAGACATATAAATCTTATTTTCCGGCGGACCGATTGCCGGCACGTACTTGTGTCGGTGTCACAGGATTAGCGCGGGAGGCGTTGGTCGAGATCGATATGGTGGCGAAGCGGCCGTAGCGTTGCGTCAGAGTATCGAAGGCTTTTAGATCCTCGGCTTTGTAGTCGGCGAAGCGAGCGGTATCGCAGCGGATCGATTAGATGGATATCTCCACCGCACTACCCCGGCGATTACATTCGATGTCGCATCCGGTTTTCAAAAGCCCGCAATTAGTTTTAATCAATTCCCGGTTTTAGGCAATTTGCTGCTGCTGTATCTTGTCGTCCTGCAACGTCGGCAAGATCATATGGAGCATCAGTGGATAGCGCTGTCCCTTGCCGATCATCACCGATTTGAAGAAGCTGAAGAACCCGCTGACGATAGCTTCTGTGGCCAGGCCACCCGGTACTTCCAATGTAATGGCGAGAGTGCGTTTGGCCGGTGCGTATCCGTCCTTGGCGCAATAGACGGTAACGGGCGAAGCTTTAATCAGCACCGACAGCAGGCCCGATCCATGCATCCCATGCCGTTAAGCTGTGCCCGAAAATTGATAGCTGGCACTGCTCGGGATGACCACCAGTTGGACGGTCTGGATATTACCGTTGGCTCCGCGCTGCTGCACGACCCCAGGGCGGTTGGGAGCCGAGCTTAAATTAGGCGCGCAAGCAGTCAACAAAGCTGCGAAAACAGTAAATATGATCAATGTATGCATTGCTATCACTAAAAGGTAGAGCGCGTCGCGAGTCATTGTCGTAGCCAACCTGTCAGGCTGGTTATCGCATCTTCGGAAGCGCGTTTACAAATCGATCTATTTGACCGTTGTTCTGCAGAAACAGAATAGCACAACCGAGCACCTGGTCTTCCGATTTTCCGGCGACGGGGCAGCGATCGATGGCCACCGCTGCCGCACTGTAAGTCGGGCGCGGATCCTCGTTGATGACAATATCCGGGAGCACCCCGACACCGTGAATCTGGAGGCCGGCGGCGGTCATGTATTTATGGGTCGTGAACTTTATTCGGCCCAGCGCACCGAACGGATAGGCGGTCTGGACGATACCTTTGCCGTAGCTTCGCGTTCCCATGATTACAGCCCGCCTGTTGTCGCTAAGGGCTGAGGACACTATTTCAGCCGCCGAGGCGGTGGCTTCATTCTGTAACAAAATAATTGGCAGGCCTTTGATATAATCTCCGCGATAGGCATCGAACCGGAGCGATCCCTTATTGTCGCGGCCACTCGTGGCAACGATCATGCCTTGTTCTAAAAAGGCATCAGCCACGAGGACGGCCTGGCCTACGAGTCCGCCCGGATTATTACGCAGATCGAGGATGTAAGCGCGTGGTGCGCTGCCCTTCATTTCATTGCGAATTTCCGCTAATGCCTTTCGCAGGAGCTTTTCGGTATTTGGACCGAAAAAAGCTATGCGAATATAGGCGAAATCCCCGAACACACCATGGCGTACGGGACGAACGCGAAATCGGGTTCGCGGCACAGACAGGCCGATTTTCTGGTCGCCTCTCCGTTGAATACGGAGCAAGACGTCGGTTCCGAGAGGCCCACGGATCCGTTGCATCGCCTCGGTGAGTGTTGCACCGTGGACGGCTTCGCGGTCGATCTCAACAATCAGGTCGCCGGGCTCCACTCCTGCTTTTTGCGCTGGACTACCATCTAGCGGAGCGATCACTTTCAATTGTCCATCCACGATCGTGGCTTCAATGCCTATGCTACCCGTCCGCTTACCGCGTTTGCGCATACGCCGTTCGTCGAATGTGGCGTAGGGATCATTGAGACGCCGCACCAGGGTATCGATGGCGGCGTAAGATAAATCGGCGGGTGGTGTTTCGACGGGTTGGCGGCGCAATGTGCTAGCCGCGAAATTAGCAAGCTCGCGGATCGCGTATGGTTCGATAAATGAGCGCGATATTCGTTCGATGATTTTATGGATGAAATCAAGCGCCTGGGTTCGATCGTCTTCGAGGCTGTTCGCATCGACTTTGGCGCGAAAGGCAGCGTCCAAGGATAGAAGGGCAGCTTTATCTTCAAGAGATTGTGCCGTTGTGTCGGTCGGCGCATTTGCGGCCGCCAGGAGTAAAACAATTGCGAAGAATGTAGTGCGGAGCCGCATTTCTGCCCCCATGCGGCAGTTATCAGTGTGTCACCTATGCTGCGGGCCAGGCGGTGACGCCGTCAACTGCAGGCAACAGAGTTTTATCTAATTCGCGGCGCGGGAGCGTGCGATATACAAATCGTCCCGGAGACCTTCGAAGAAGGTGTCGATTTCAGGATGAGAGACCGGATCGGGGTTTTGTTCCGACACTAAATTCTGTTCGGAAACATAGGCGATATACGGGCCTTGCGCATTTTCCGCGAGGAGATGATAGAACGGTTGCTCTTTCCGTGGCCGGTTCGTTGCCGGGATTGATTGCCACCATTCCTCGGTATTTGCGAATTTGGGGTCAACATCGAATATAACACCGCGAAACGGATGAATCCGGTGTTTGACGATTTGTCCGATCTGAAACTTTGCGGTGCGAATTTCCATTGGCCGTCGGCTATTAGATATCAATTTTGTTGTTTATATCTTGATCGAATACAGCTGCCGGTGCAATCCCGGACACCTAATAAATAACACGCGTGAAGAGCGTTAAACAGCAAGCCGCGTGAAACCGCAATACGCCAGTGTATTTGGGTTAAGCGTGGAACAAGTGAGCATGTTGCGCGAGGGCTCTGCGAAAGGCCGAACTATTCGCTCTACGATCAATGTAGTCCCGCCGACGAACACCAGCCAATTCAACATTAGCGGCTTCTCGCAGCACGGTTGCCAGAATTTCATTTTGGGCTTCGCAGGCACTTTGGAAACCTTCAATCAATCGATAGCTTAGACGACGTGGGTAGCTTATGGCACGTATCCCAACTGAGAATTATAGCCAAATCCCATGGTTTATCCTGGATACGTCTAAAGTTTTAACAACTGGTTAATGGGAGCTCTCATTCTGCTTAATAAGGACATTATTCTGCCGCAAGTCGAGCCGTCGCGACCTCCAGCAACACATAGGTGAAGGCCTTCGAAATAATCCGCCACTGTCCGTCGATTTTCAGCAGGCTTAGATAATCGGTGAAGAAACGGTCGCCGAAGGCGATCTGGACTTTTGCATGCGCGGATTCCGGTGCCGAAATATCAATCGAGATAATCCTGTCATAGCGCGGTTGGTTTCGGCTCTTGGGACTGAGGCGCGTCGTCACATACTCGTAGACGGTCCCCATGTCGTCATCGACCAACGGACCGTCGGCGGCACTAAAGAGGTGGCAGCTCGGATGAAATATGCGTTCCAGCTTCTCGACATCGCCTTCGTAGAAGCCATCGAAAAACAGCTCCAACGCCGCCACGACTTCCGCATACGCTTCTCTCATCCGTGTTTCTCCCTGGCCGGTGCCGGTTCGCCGCCTAAACTAACTGGAAACATAATAGACCGAAGAGCGATATGGACGATACCAAACAACAAATTGATTCGCAGGATTTCGGGCCGAACGTGACCATCGACTCCCCGGCCTATATCGATCCGACGGCACGATTGTACGGGAAGATCATGCTCGGTGCGGAATGCAGTCTCTGGCCCTACGCCGTGATCCGCGCGGAAGCTCTGGATGTGAAATTCGGTCGCTATGTGAATATGCAAGATCACGCGATGGTACATATCGGCTATGGTACCGGCACGGTGATCGGCGATTATTGCTCGATCACGCATAAGGCGACGGTTCATGGTGCCATTATCGGCGCGAATACCCTGGTCGGAATCAATTCGACTGTGATGGACGGCGCCGTCGTCGGTGAGAACTGCATCATCGGCGCACATTGCTTGGTCCCTGAGGGCAAGCAAATTCCGGCCAATTCGATCGTTGTCGGTGCGCCCGCGAAAGTCATTCGCACGAAAAATAATTTCATCGCCAATCGGCGCAACGCGATGATTTATCATTGGAATGCGCGAGCGTTCGCCAGGGGCGATCATCGGGGCTGGGAAAGCCCGGAATTCGTGGCATGGGAGCCGCAGATGATGGCGGAGATTCAAGCCGCCTTCAATGAGCGTTACCCTGACGAGGCCGGCACCGCGGAATAGTCCGCGCCACCGGCCTGTAAGGCTTTCGCTAGATCACGCACATATCTCCGCCTGGGCCCAACTCCAATTCGGCGTCGGCGACTAGGCTCTCGAAATTGCCCGGTGTGCCGATTTCCCGGCAGATCACGCTCGGCGACATCGCCTGCATCCAGAAGTTATGGGTTGGATGCGCACCGCCGGCGACGATCACGATGAGCTGATCCGGCGATTTCGAGATCGGCCACATCTCCTCATTGGCGGAGGCGATGGTCTCGGGCTCAGACGCGGCTTCGATCCATTGCTTGAGGCCGGTTTCCTGGACCACCGATTGCGGCACCTTGGACTGGTTCCACAGGAACTCCTTCACCGATTGCTTCGACGTCCAACCGAGTGCGTTCAATTGCATCGCAACCGGACGCGGAATAAGCAGCGCTCCTGGCGTGCCGTTGGCCCAACCGCTGGTGTAGTGGACGCAGGAGGCACCAAGATAGCTTGCGACACGGTGCAGGCTTTGCTGCGCCTCCTCCATCGCCTCTTCTTTGCCGACACCGCGGCGGACGATATTAGATGCACTGCTGCCGACATATACGGTCACGGAGTTCACGGCGCGGGAGATACCGCCCATGTCCTCTCCGACCGTTTTCCAACCGTCCGGCAAGCCTTCCTCATCTTCGGCGAAAACGGCGTTCGTGTATCGCATGCCGCCGAAGATCGCCATCGTGCCGACGCCAGGTAACGCACCGCCGACATTTTGCTGCAACAAGCGCATGGCGCGCCCGATACTGGCCCCCGCCGGATGTTGCGGGTCGGGACCCAACAAGCCGAAGCCGGAATTCAAGCGAATGTCCTTGGCGATCGGCCCATTGACGATGATGACCGGGAACGTGCTGCCCGATGTCGCTTGAAGCTTATCGTGCTCTAAGGTCGGATCGAGGAACGCGTCAACCGCCGCGATCAGCACCGGAAGATATTCCGGTCGACCGCCTGCCATGGCAAGCGAGACAGCAATGGTCTCTACCGTGGCGATGCCGCCTTTCGGCATGATTTTACCGATCACTTGATCGCGCGGCAGATCGGTACCTTTGAGAATCCAGTCGACGCGTTCACTTGTCGGCGGATTAACCGGTAAGCCGTCGCCCCAGGTGTTTCTTAGGAACATCTGGTTCATCTGATCGGTGGCGGCTTCGTATCCGTTTGCCTCGATCCTGACTTTGTCGGGCTCGCGCATACCGATCTCGGAAGTGGTTGGTTGCCAGTCCGTCAGACCTTTTGGGAAGTCTGCCGCACGTTCGGCCACCGGTGAGATGTCGCTATCGACCAGGAATTGGTCGATCGGAAAGTCCACCATGGAGAGTTCACGGTTGAAGCCCATTCCAGCGGCACCGTTATAGAGAACGCCCAGAAAATCCGTCCGGGCCAGCGTTACTGTAGGGATACCCCTGCCTTCAATACGAGCGGCAACACGGCCGCATGCCGTCGCGCAGGCGCCTCAGGAGGCGTTCCCGATGATGACCGCGTCAACACCGCGCTCGACCAATTGGTCGACGGCGTCATCCGTGTCCATCAGGGTGTTTCCCATCGGGAATTCCGATTCCGCGATCAATTTCGCGTCCGGGTAATTCTCCGTGATCCAATCCCGTAGCAGCGGCAGCATCCGGTGCGCCTGCCACATGTCGTTTGAGATGAAACCGATGGTTTTTCCGTTGAGGTTATCGAGGCGCGGCGCATGCAGTTGCGTCACCTCAATCGCCCCGGACGGATCAAAAACTTCCAATGCATCCATTTTATCGTCTCCCTAGCGGGTGAGTTTCGTTACCTGGAAAATAACATGCGCCGCCGCGTGCGCAAAGACAGCAGGATTGATCTGCATCAATGAAGATTTTGTCTGAAATGCTGAATTAAGTGCGGTTTTATCAAAAAGAGGAAGGAAAAATGGGAACCGGTGAAATCGCCTATCTAGTAATGGTAATCGGCGCGGCGCTCTCATTCATGGCGGTCTTGGCGTTTTGCAGTTCGGGAAATAGCAAAAATCGCTGACCTTGCACGCCGTTGTTACCATAAATTCAGAGTAAACTGTTGAAATTTCCGGCCTGACGGGGTCAATTCGGCACGCATTTATATTCAGCAGGTCGAATTGAGTTTATGGCTGAGCTAATCAGACTCGACGGATTGACGAAACGTTTCGGTGACTTGCTCGCCGTCGACGACGTCTCGTTGTCGTTGGAAGCGGGCCAAGTGCTCGGGTTTTTGGGACCCAATGGTGCCGGGAAGACGACCACCATGCGTATGATCGCCGGCTTCATGGAGCCAACTGCGGGCACTGCCGTCGTTTGCGATTACGATGTTATTCAGGACCCGGTCGCCGTGCGGCGCAATATCGGTTTTCTGCCGGAGGGTGCGCCGACCTACGGCGATATGACGGCACGCTCATACCTTGAATTCATCGCCGAGATTCGAGGCTTCGACGGTGGCGAGAAACGTCGCCGGGTCCGCCGGATGGTAGAGACGGTGGCGCTCGAAGGGGTCATGCATCAGCGCATCGAAACTCTCTCGAAAGGTTACAAGCGCCGCGTCGGGCTGGCGCAGGCTTTGTTGCACGACCCGCCGGTCTTGATCTTGGATGAGCCGACCGACGGGCTCGACCCGAATCAAAAACGTCTTGTGCGCGACCTCATCCGAGAGATGGCGCGCGAGAAGGCCATTATTATCTCGACGCATATCCTGGAGGAAGTTGACGCAGTTTGCGACCGCGCTGTGGTAATCGCGAAGGGCGCGCTACAGGCGGACGGCACGCCGGAGCAACTGCGCGCTCGCTCGCCCTATCACAACGCGATTGTCGTGACTGTACCGGCGTCGATGAACGCTCTGATGGAGACCGCGACCTTGGAGATTGCAGGAGTTGAAGCAGTCGAGAAGATAGCCGATGTGGGCGAGGCCGTGCGGCTTAGACTGGTTTCGTCTGCGCGCGACAACCTGACGGCGGCCGTTAGCGAGTGGCTGCGAAGCAAGAACGTCGCCTTCGACGAATTACTGGTGGAACAAGGGTCGCTCGACGATGTCTTTCATGCGATCACCGAAGGGGACGGCGATGCGTAATATCCGAATCATCGCCAAGCGTGAGCTCAAGAGCTATTTCGCGACCCCGGTAGCCTTTGTCTTCATCGTGATTTTTCTGGCGTTGACTGGCGCTTTCGCTTTTTACATGGGCGGACTATTTTCGCGCGGGCAGGCTGATCTCGAGCCGTTCTTCGCGTATCACCCGTGGCTCTATCTGCTGTTTATCCCCGCGATTTCGATGCGGCTATGGGCGGAGGAGCGCAAGAGCGGCACGATCGAGAACTTGATGACTTTGCCGATTTCGACCTCGGAAGCGGTGATTGGCAAATTCCTGGCGGCGTGGCTGTTCTCCGGCATTTCGCTGGCACTCACCTTCCCGATTTGGATCACGGTGAATGTATTGGGCGAGCCGGACAACGGCGTCATACTAGCCAGTTACGCAGGCAGCTTTCTGATGGCGGGCGGATTTCTGTCGATCGGATCTTGTCTCTCTGCTTTGACGAAGAATCAGGTGATCGCTTTTATTGCCGCGGCCACGGTCTGTTTTCTCTTCACCATGAGCGGCGTCGATTTGGTTCTGAACTTCTTCCGAGTCTGGGCACCGGACATTTTGGTCGACACAGTGGCGTCGTTTAGTTTTCTCACCCATTTTAACGCGGTAACGAAAGGTGTGATTGAAGCGAATGACCTGGTCTTCTTCGCCTCTCTGATTGTGTTCTGGCTGTTCGCCAATGTCGTGGTCGTTGAATTGCGGAAGGCGCGGTAACGGCCATGAATATTTTCTCACGCATCGACAATCACTTGCGGGCCTATATCGGTTTAGCCCTCGCGGCGGTCGCTTTCGTCTCCATCAATATCTTTTCTAGTGAAGCCTTGAACGGGGTGCGTGTCGATTTGACCGAACGCTCGCTTTTCACGATTTCCAATAGCACAAAGAAAGTGTTGGCGTCTATCGATGAGCCGATTTTGATGCGGTTCTTTTTCTCCAAGGCCGTGGGCGAAAGCGATCCCGATCTGGCGACACATTTTGAGCGCGTCCACGGATTACTGAAACGCTATGTGGCACTCTCGAATGGGAAGATCAGGCTGGAGATGCATCAGCCTTCGCCCTATTCGACGGACGAGGACATGGCGTTGGCATACAGTTTGTCCGGTGTCGCGACGACCGGCGCGGGGGAGCCGGGGTATTTCGGCCTGGCGGCGGTGAACAGTACTGACGATCAAGCGGTGATCCCCTTTTTCTCGCTCGAGCGGGAAAATTTTCTCGAATACGACCTGACTAAGGTCGTCCACTCGCTCGTTAATCCCGTGAAGAAAATCGTCGGTGTAATCAGCACACTTCCGGTTCATGGGCGGCACGCCCCACCCTTTGGCACCACGCCGCGTTGGCCGATCATGGGGCAACTTGACCCGTTGTTTGATATTCATGCGCTCGATGCGGAAGTCCGAGTCATTCCTGAAGACGTGGACCTGCTGCTGCTGATCCAACCGACCCGCTTGACCCGCGAGACGCTCTACGCCGTTGAGCAATTCGTATTGAAGGGCGGCCGGGCGCTGATCTTCGCTGATCCGTTTTCGGAAGCGCAAAGCATTACTGCCCGCAGTGGCCGGGAATCCGGCAATGACGACATCAATCTGCTGCTCTCAAAGTGGGGTGTTGTCATGGAGCCGGATAAGGTCGCCGCGGATATTGATGCCGCGCGGCGGATCAACATGCCTGTCAACGGGCGACTGCAAGTCTTGGACTATGTGGTTTGGTTGTCGCTAGAGCCGAAACACTTCAATCGGAAGGACCTGGTCACAGCCGAGATGAGCCGGATTAATGTCGCGACCCCCGGCATTCTGAAACTCACACGCTTACCTAAGACGACGGTCACGCCGCTGATGACCACGGGCAACCGTTCCATGCGTATTCCGGTCAGCATGGTCGCGAAGGCGAACCCTGATGCCATCGCGATGTTCCGTGATTTTAAATCCGAAAACCAATCACACATGATCGCGGCCCGTTTGACCGGCGATGTCCGCAGCGCTTTCGCTGACACCCCACCGCCGGGCATCTTGCCGGAGCTCAGGAAAAACCATCTATTGCGTTCCAAGAAGCCGATTGACGTCATCGTCGTGGCCGATGCGGATCTTTTGCATGAGAAATTTTGGGCGGATATGCGGATTGAGGGCGATCAGCAAGTGCCGACGCCGTTCGCCAACAATGCGGATTTCTTAGTCAACGCGCTGGATACTTTAGCCGGTGGTGAAGAGTTGATGGGGCTTCGGGCGCGTCGCGAATCCAGTCGGCCGTTCGAATTGGTCGCCCAAATCCGCCGAGAGGCGGAGCGGCGCTATCGCTCGAAAGAGCGCGAGCTGATCGACCGGATCAATGAAACCCAGGATGAGGTCGACTCCCTATTGGCCCGTGAAGGGGCCGTGGTCGGGGCGGATGTTCTGAGCACAAAAGAGCGTACGCGGATCGATACGTTGCGCCGCGAAATTGTCTCAATGCGGCGCGAATTACGAGGCGTGCAACATGCATTGCGCGAAGATATCGAACAGCTCGATGCGACATTAAAATTCCTCAATATCGGCGCGATGCCGATTGTCTTGGCGCTCCTCAGTCTCTTGGTGATCTTGGTGCAGCGGGTGCGCCGGAAGGCGGCGGTCTGATGCGGCAAAAGACACTCCGTATTCTCACCCTACTCGTCGTCGTATGCATCGGGGCGGCGTTTTTCGCCTATAGCCGGAGTGCGGAAGATCCACGCTATAGGCAGGTCGGCGAGACGGTGTTCCCAGGGCTTATCGAGCGGGTGAATGACGTTAGCGAATTCACGGTTGTGAGCGCGCAAGGCAAATTGTCGATGCATCGCGAGGGAAAGACCTGGCGCATTCGCGAAAGCGACGACCACATAGCCAGTCCGAACGAGATATCGAAGGCCATCATCGGCGTCGCGGAGCTATCCTATTTCGAGCCAAAGACAGAGCGGGCCGATCGCTATGTTCGCCTACAATTGGACGAACCGAGTGCGAAACAATCGAAGAGCAAGCGGATCATCCTGAAAATCGACGGGAAGACCGTGGCTGATCTCATCGTCGGACGGGAAAAACTGTTCCTGCCGGGTCGCACCGTCGGTGGCGTTTATTTCCGGTTGCCCGGCACCCCGTTGAGCTGGCTCGGCCAAGGGAACCCCGAGGCTGGAGGAACCGCGAAAGATTGGCTCGCCCGCGAGATCGCCGATATTGACGGCAAACGGGTCAAGCGCGTGACCGTCCGGCATCCCGACGGTGCCGTCGTGACGGTCTCCAAACCAACACCGATGGCGACTAAATTCTCGCTGGCGGATATTCCCCAAGGTATGAAGCTGAAATATAACAGCGATGCGGATCATATCGGCGAGATCCTCGATCAACTGGAAATGGAGGACGCCCGTCGCGTCACTTCGGTCAATGTCGATTGGACTGGGGCCTTGGTGGCCGAACTGGAAACATTCGACGGGTTGCGTGCGGTCGTTGAGACGGTGACGCGGCAAAATGTCCACTGGCTGCGCGTGCGCTTCCAGGGCGCTACCGGTGACGCCTTGCAGGAAGCGAAGGCATTGTCATCCCGGACTGCCGGGTGGGTCTACATGATGCCTAAATATGAAATCGTCCCGATCCTGCGGCGCATGCAGGACCTGTTGGTGCCCGAAGGTACGAGTAGTTAGCACGAAGCCTTAACGTAGCGCCTCAATAGCAGTATCAGGGGCAGCCGCGATTTCTGTGAACATCTTCGTTAAAATGGCCAAGGCAAAAGAACTGTGGTTCTTCGTCTCATCAATGCTGCCCGAGGCGTCGACGACAAACGCAAGTTCGAGGTCGACAGGTTTAGGGCGTTCAGAGATGGCAACCGCCTGTGTGAGCGCCGCAAGAGGGAGGACTATCCTAAAACGGAGTGTAATGACCGGGTTGCCGGTATGCCAATCATCGATAAACTCATTATCAGAAGATGTGACCCTGTAGATCGGAAGGATTGCTGAGATGCCGAGCGACGATATCAAGAAAGTCCGTGAGATGATCGCGGGTCTTCCACCCCGGACCGGAATGTCGATACCGGAGCGACGCGCCACCATGGATGCGTGGGACAAGGCCTATCCGGTATCGGATGACGTCACCGTTGTATCGGCGAAGGTCGCCGAAGTCCCGGTTGAATGGATTACCGCTCCGAACGCGAGCGAAGATGCGGTGCTGCTGTTTCTGCATGGTGGCGGGTATGTGATTGGCTCCCCCGACTCGCACCGTCATCTTGTCGCCAACCTGTCCGAGGAAACCGGCCTGCAGGGCTTGTTGGTGGATTATCGTTTGGCACCGGAAGATCCGTTCCCGGCGGCGGTCGAGGATGCTATTTCCGTCTACGCGGCATTGCTGACCCATGGTTTCGAGGCGGAAGAGATCGTGGTTGCGGGGGACTCCGCGGGGGGCGGCCTTGTGGTCGCGATGATGTTGGCGATACGCGACGCCAATTTGCCACTGCCGGCGGCGGGTATTTGCCTCAGCCCGTGGAACGATCTGACGGGGACCGCGAAGAGTTTGGAGACGAACGCATCCGTTGATCCCACGGTCACAAAGGAATCTCTGGATTTTTTCGCTGGTGAATATCTCGGCGAGGAAGACGCGCAAAACCCCTATGCATCGCCTTTGTTTGGTGACTTTACGGGCTTGCCGCCGTTGCTGATACAAGTGGGATCGGTGGAGGTTCTGCTCGATGACGCTGTGGTGCTGGCCGAGCGCGCGAAAGAAGCGGGGGTCTCCGTCACGCTCGAAATTTGGGACGAGATGATCCACGTCTGGCACCGCTACTACCCGGTCTTGCAGGAAGCGCGGGAAGCGAATGCTCGGATCGGTGAATACGTGCGCGGTATCGTTTCCGTAAACGCTGCGGCGGCGGAGTAGCATACGCAAAAGGGGAGAATGCTTGTGAGCAGTTGGCTAACACACGAAGCGCAGGCGCTAACGGCTGATAATTTGGAAGCGCTGTTCCATAACGAAATCCCGGCGATCCGCATCCCCAGCTTTGCGACACCTGCCGAATGTGGCGCCTTCGCCGATGGATTGCGTCAATGCGACCTGCATGTGGTGAAGGGGGCAACGGATCATTCCTCGCCGTCTTTCGAAGCCCAGAAGATCGCCTTCATTGGGCTGACCCAATACGAGTTCAAATACCGCCCGATCGAAGATTATCTCGATGCGGCGGATACGGCGCGGGCGGAAGTGGCTCCGGTCTTCGAGGCTGCGTTCGATCCCGTGGAGCGGTTAATGGCGTGCTTGCGCGATATTACGGACACCAGAGTTGAAATCGCCGGCGATCCAGGTGGGCGTCGCTACTCCGCGACCATCATCCGCAGTTCCAACGAAGGTTTAGCCCTGCACGCGGATTTCGCTCCTTATCAGGCACCGCAACTCACCGTTACCGAATGCGTCGCGCAGCTGGCATGGAACTTTTACGCCGAAGTGCCCGAAAGTGCGGGCGGACATACGATCGTTCACAACAGCCCGTGGACTTGGGAGCGCAGCTGCGACGGTGAGATCGCGGAGAATTATCCGCTCTCCTATGCAGAAGTCGAAGGTGCGGAGACCTTCACTTTTTCGCCGTGCGAAGGTGAAATTGTGATGTTCAATTCGCGCAACCCGCACGAAGTCATCCCCGTATTAGACGCGAAGGGGAAGGATCGCATCGCCATGGCAACCTTTATCGGGCGAATGCCAAATGGTGAATTACGGCTTTGGTCTTAGTCTTCAGCAGCGGTTTTTTTAGGTGCGTTTGAGGTTTTCCGATATGCCGCAGGAGATAACCTTACGGAACGGCGAGATTGTCGCGAAAACGCCGCCTGATCGCTGTATCCGCAATCAAGAGCAATAGTACTGATCGGCGCCACGGATTGTTTTAGCAGATTACAAGTATGCTCGACCCGCGCTCGTGTGATGTATTGCCCGCCGGATAGACCGAAAAGAGCGCGAATACGTTTGTCTAATTGGTAACCGGACAAACCCGCAATTCTGGCGAGCTTCGGAAGTCACAATGTCTGGTCGATGTTTTCATCAACAAGTTTCAAAACATTCGAGAGTTTTGAGATGTCAAAGGGCAAGCCGAGATTTGGTTGAAGATCTCTAGAGATAACCGACAATCCTATTACGTCGCCTTTTTGATTTCGCAAAGGCTCTTTCCAAGTCAGACACCAGCCCTCACGCGTTTGCGCATAAAGGTGCAATTCCAGTTTCGCCTGTATTGGTGTGCCTGACTTTATCACGTGATCGTCTTGCTGCGTGATCAAGTCGCCGAGCGGTGCTGGAAATACCACGGATGCAGTGCGGCCGAGTATATCGAATTTGGAGTAGTGACAGCCGCAGCGTTCCACCAGTGTTTGGTTCACGCTTATGTATCGGCCGTCGGCATCCTTCAGAAAATAAGCCGTGTCGGAAATTCTATCGAATAGAGCGTCGTTGGAATGATAACCGCCTAATATGCTGAAGAACTCTGTGTGAAGTTTGGTGATCTCAGTCATCTCATGAGATTGTGCTGTTTTTTCACTCCAAGCCAAATAATCCGACAATACAGAAGCGACCATTTCGCGCATTCTTCCGCCCGGATTGTCAAATTGAACAGGAGATTGAGCAATGAATTCAGATGTGTTTTCCGGGTGCATTCCGGCACTCATGACGCCGCGCAACACTGATCGAGCCCCAATTTTGATGCCTTAGTTCGCAAAGGGCAGGACCTGATTTCTGCCAGCATGTCTGCCGTTGTGTATTGCGGGTCGATGGTTGATTGGCCGCTGTTGTCAGATGCCGAAGGTCAACACGGCGTGGAAGCTTTGGTTGAGGCAGGCGCTCTGGTTATTGTCGGCACCGGTGCTCAAAACCCAGCCAAAGCAGCCGACCATGCTGCGCATGCACAGAAATGCGGTGCAAATGGATTGATGGTAATCCCTCGCGTTCTTTCACGGGGAACCTCCGTCGCCGCTCAGCGCGCGCATTTTGCCGGTATTCTTGACGCTGCGAGTGAATTGCCGGCAGTCATCTACAACAGCCCGTATTATGGCTTCGAGACGAAAACTGATTTGTTCTTCGATCTTCGGGAAGATCATCCCAATCTCGTTGGCTTTAAGGAGTTTGGCGGGGCTGCTTCCTTGCGGTATGCCGCCGAGCATATCACCGGTCACGATGCCTCTCTTACCTTGATGGTAGTCGTTGATACGAACATTTTCATGGATATGTGAACTGTGGCGCGGGTGGTGCGATTACCGGAATTGGTAACGTTTTGCCGCAGCAAATTCTGCAGTTGGTCAGTTTATACGAGCAAGCCGCGCGGGGTGATGCCGTCGCCCATATCCTAGCATTGGAATTGGAAAATGCGTTGTCCGTACTCTCCAGTTCCGATGAAGGGACCGACCTGGTGCTTTTTTATAAGTACCTGATGGTTTTGGAAGGGAATCCGGAATCCGAGCTTCACTTCAATGCGAGTGACGTCCTAACCGACAGTCAGAAAAGTTATGCGGCTAACCAATTACAGCTTTTCTAAGACTGGTACGTAAATTGGTCAAAGGCGCCAGATGTTCTGAGGCTTTGTGCGTAAAGTTGAGGTTATCCACCATGGCTGCCGTAGACGGCTCCAAGCATGGTGATGAGGCTGAGGGTGAGCAATGTCCAATGCAAGCGTTAGATAAGCCGGAACGTTTCCTCAGGCCACACCGCCGCGCGGGTTCGAAACCAGCGGTGAATGAATAACGGCTCAGCGACGAATAGCATGATGGTGAAAATTACCCAAATGATAGACATCGCATCAAGCCACCAATACTCCGGCTCCGTAAAGCGGCTCCACAGGTCCAAGGTGTCGACCATGTAAAATCCGCTAAATCCGACGAGAACGGTCGTGCCCCGAGCCTGCCAGGCGAAGCGTCCTTTGACAGCTTCGAAGAAGGCGACGCGGTCTTCCGGTTTCTGCAAGCGTTTGACCGCGGGCAATAGGACAGTGGTGACGAAAGCAACGCCGCCGATCCACAGCACGACGCCAAGAACATGAAGGGCGTGGGCGATGGCGGCGTCATCGAACATCGCCGGTATCAGACGCTCGGCACGGTCGGGTGCGGTGTCATCTGTAACTCATGGGTCCAACAGGATTTGTCTTGAGTGTGCAGGTAGTAAAAACCCTCTGCGATCTTGACCGGGTTCATGATTATGTTCGGGTTTTCCTGTGCTTTCGGCAGGGACCGCGTCCCGGGCGAGTCGATCAACCCGTCGATCACCACATTAGCGACATGGATACCATGTTCCGAATATTCTTCGGTCAGCACCTGCGCCAGGGTCCGCATCATCACGCGCGGGTAGTAGAGCGATTCCCCGGTATTGCGTTTGCGGCCGCGTAGCGACTTTGAATTGTTGGAAAAGAAAAACGAGCCTTCGCCTTTTTTACGCATTGCGGGCAGGACCTGCTTAGCGACGAGGAAGGGGCCGCGGCTTGAGATATGTTGTGCGGTATCGAACATCTCGACATCGATGAATTCCAATAATTCCTTCTCGGGTGGCAGATCACGGCCCTCTAGATAACCCGCGTTGTAGATCAGGACGTCGGGGTCGCCCGCCTCGTTCCTAATTGTCTCGAAGGCTGTCGTCACCGAATCTTCCGAGACCAAGTCGAGCTCCACGATCATGCACTCTCCGCCTTGCGCGCGAATGGCGTCGGCGAGCGGTGCCGCGTTGGCTGCTGTGCGGGTGGTCAGGGCGGTGAAGAAACCTTCGCCCGAAAATTTTTGCGCGATGGCGCCGCCGATGCCCCAGCGAATGCCGACCGGGATGTCGCTATCGTCGACCTCTTGGCCGTGGGCCAATTGTGTATTGCGGCCATCCGATTGCCATTTCGACGTCGCGCCGACGATGACGGCGACTTGCTTGCCGGACGGGTTCGCGCTCATGCCGCATTCTCCTTACGATCCCAGCCCCACCAGTCGCAAATGCCTCGGCCCATGACGAGTTTCTGGTCCGCCTTGGATAGCCAAGGGAGACCTTCTGTAAACATCGAAACGCATTCGGCCCACGAGCACGTCATCTTTGTGATATCCGTACCCCAAAACATTCGGCTCGGCCCGAAGGCATCGTAAATTTGCTCGAGATATGTGTGCATCTTTGGGAATGGATAAGGTTCGCTGGAGTAGCCGGGCGCACCGGTCGCCTTTACCGCAACGTTGGGAAATTTGGCCAGTTTCAGAAGTTCAGGCATATGAGTCATGGCTTCGGCGTCCTTGAGCGTCGTCTGGCCGCCGCGCCCGCCAAGGTGGTCGATGGTGAGCCGCAATCCCGGGTGACGCTCCGCGACACCGCCAAGATAAGCGATTGAGTCAGTGCAGAGTGACGACACGGGAATACCCGCTTTTTCGAGTTCAGGCCACATCCAATCGAATTCCCCCCCATGCAGGCGGTCCCGTATTGCAGGGTTGGTGAATATATAACGTGTGCCGAGCATGCCTGCTTTATCCCGCCATCCGGCCATCATCGGAAGGGCTTCCGCTTTGTCGAGCGGGAGATGCCCCAAGATTGCGAAGCGGCCCGGATAATCTCCGACCGCCTTGGTCGCCAATTCCACCGCGCCGGGGTCCCAGCTCGGCGGGTGAATGATCGCGGCGTGGACGCCGCCCTCATCCATCAAGGCGATGGCTTCCTCCGCCGTAAAGGATGTTACTTGAATATGCGATTGGTTGCTGGGTAATCCGGATCCCCAAAGATGAATCTGCGCGTCGACGATTTGCATGGCGGTGGTGCTCTTCTTTATGCGTGTCCGAGACTTATTGACTTAAAGGGGTCGTTGAAGAGGACCACCTCCCGCCGTGACTTGGGCGTCCTTGCGGGTTAAACAGCAAGACAGATTTCTGAGGAGACTTCACCTATGCCCATGGCGAATATTGACGGCGGCGATATCCACTACGAGCGTGACGGCACGGGTCATCCGATGATCATGCTGTTGCCGCAAAGCAACGGGCCGGTGGGAACTGGACCGTTTCTTGAACGATTGGCGAGTGACTTCTCGGTCATCCGTTATGACCAGCGCGGAACCGGTCAAAGCGCGCCTGTACCATCGGAGGACGCGATGAGTATGGCGGGCCGGGCCGGTGAAGTGATCGGGCTGATGGACGCGTTGGATATCGAGCGGGCGCATCTCTGCTGTCATTCGACGGGCTGCGGTATCGGCTTGTCGGTGGCGTCGGCGCATCCGGACCGGACGGCCGGTTTGGTGCTGATCAATCCCTGGCAATATGGTGACGGGCATCTCACGACGATGCAGCAGCTGCGAATTGCGGCGGCGCGCGGCCTGGATCCGTATCGCTATGCCTGGTTCAACGCGAGCCTGCTGTTTCCCCCGAATTACCGGCGCACGCATGAGGCAGGGTTCGAGAAAATGGCCGAAGCCGCTAAATCCAATCCGCAAGATGCGGATCAAATAGCGCAGCGCTTAAATGCGATCCTGGCTTACGATTCGAGAGCCATCACTTCAAGCCTTGCCTGTCCGACGCTGATCGCGACCGGCGCTGACGATCAATTGATGCCCGCATGGTTCGGCCGCGAGATGGCCGAGATCATTCCCGGCGCGCGTCTCATCGAACTCGACGGGGGCGGTCATATGTTGCCGGAGACGCGCAGCGAAGAATTAGCAATGGAAATTACCGGGTTCTTGAGTGCCGCCGATTGATTGGAATATTAGAGCGCATCCACTAACTTCCTTTAGAGTATATCGACGAATGGCAGCGGGAGCGCATAATGAGTGACGCTGAGATAGCGCCCGACCGGGAAGTCGATCCCAATATCTGGAACTATCATCCCGATGTACCGATCCCGCAGGGCGGTATTTTTCGGCATTGGTGGAATCCGGTCGCCGTCGTTAAAGGCATTCTCATTTCCTGGTTTGGGCTTTATGTCCGGGGACTGGCCCTCGCCCTGATCACAGTGTTGTGGTTGACCGTCCTGCCGACGATGGAAACCATCGGCGCAGGTGGATGGCATTGGATAATACAGATATTCGTCGTCAACCTGACTTTGATGTTGGCATGGGCTGGATCGCTGCACCTGTATCTTTACACTTTTGCGAAGCAAGGAAAGTTTCTCGAGTTCGAAGTGAAGTCGATGAAGAAGGGCGCTCAATTTACCTTTGGCGACCAAGTTTACGACAACATGTTTTGGACACTGGCCTGGAGCGTGCCGATATGGACTGCCTATGAGTGCGGGCTGCTATGGGCTCTCTCGCAAAATTTGATTCCGGCCAACAGTTGGGACCAGGGGCCAATTTGGCTCGTCCTACTGTTCGTGCTGATTCCTTTTGTCGACAGCTCGCATTTTTATATCACGCATCGGTTTCTGCATTGGCGAGGCGTTTACACCCATATTCACAGCGTCCATCATCGCAACGTCAACACTGGGCCTTGGTCCGGGGTGTCCATGCATCCCGTGGAAAGCGCTATCTTCTTCAGCCCGTTGCTGATCCATATTTTTCTGCCGTCGCATCCGATTCATATTGTCTTCCACGTCACTTGGCTCTCAATCGGTCCGGCGACGACGCATTGCGGTTTCCATGCCTTGTCTTTCGGCGGCAAGCGGTATCCGTATCTCGGAGATTTCTTTCACAATCTACATCATCGATTTTTCGAATGTAATTACGGTAATCGCGAGGTGCCGCTGGATAAAATTGGCGGCACCTTCCACGATGGTTCGCGCACGGCGAGCGTGAGGATTAACGAGCGGGCGAAAGCCGCGCGGCGGACCTAAAATGGATCGACGCATTATTGGTGGAACAGGTGGTCTCAGTGTTTCGTTGGTCGGGCTTGGTTGCAATGCCTTTGGCAAACGCGTCGACGAAAAAGGAACACATGCGGTCATGGACGCGGCCATCGACGCCGGGATTGATTTTTTTGATACCGCCGAGAGTTATGGTGGCGGAAATTCCGAGACCTATATGGGCAGCGGCCTTAAGGGGAAGCGCGCCAGGGTGTTTCTCGCCTCCAAGTTCGGCAATACGATCGTCCATATCGACGGTAAGAACCGCGGCTCGGCGGAGAACATTCGTGCTGCACTCGACAAAAGTTTGGCGAAGCTCCAGACCGACTATATCGACCTCTATCAACTTCATCGGCCTGATTATGACACGCCTATTGCGGACACGATGGGCGCACTCGAAGACCTCGTGACCGACGGTAAGATTCGATATTATGGATGTTCTTATTTTACAGGCGTGCAAATGCAGGAAGCGGTCGACGAGGCACAGCGTTCGGGATTACGTGGGTTCGTGACGGCGCAAAATGCATGGAATGTTTTGCAACGGGATATCGAGCCTGAACTCGTCCCTGTCTGTGAAGCCAGTGGGATGACCGTGTTGCCGTATTACCCGATTGCGAAGGGGTTGCTGACCGGAAAGTATCAGCGCGGGAAATCCGCCCCTGCCGGTAGTCGCCTGTCGGGCGACGCTAATCTGGAGAATGCCGATTTCGACCGGTTGGAGAGACTGGACGCCTACGCGCGCGTCCACGGATACAATTTGCTGACGCTCGCGATGTCATGGCTCGCGGCGCAACCGGTCACGGCCAGCATTATCGCCGGTGGGTCAAAACCTGAACAGATGGCGGCGAACGCCAATGCGATTCAGTGGAAGATGACAGCCGAGAACTTACACGAGATCGATGCGGTTGTAGCGGGCGCGTAGGTACAACTCGATGAAGGTTTTTGGCGCTGGATGTTGTCAGGGTGCCGACAGATGCGGTGTATACTGATACCCCATGATTTCGTTTAGTCTGCTGACTCCTGCAATCTATTGGATCCTCGTCGGTATCTGGGGCTACATTCTCTATTTCATCTTTCGTCAGCGTCATGCGCTCGGCAATGTGAGCTATGCTGCATCAATTCTGCTTCTGGTATTGGGCGTCGACGCCTTCCGAAGCTTGTTTGAAAGCGCATTTTTTGGGGCGTGGCATTCGGCCCGGGCGGATTTGTTACCGCTAAGCGTGTTTGAATTTCTGGCCCAGCCGGAAATGGTCATCATCCCGAAACTCTTTAATCTTGTCGCCGCCGTTCTGATCGTCGCACTCCTAATCAAGCGCCTCATTCCTTCCATTGCACAGGAACAGCAACGAAATCGTGAACAGATCGAGCGTCTCGAAGCGAATGTTGCGACGCATGAACGGACCGAGGAACTATTGCGCGATTCCGAGATGAGAAATCGTGCCCTCCTCGAGGGCTCCCCGGTCTGCAACAAGATTATCGATATGGATTCTCGCTTGGTTTACATGAGCCACGCGGGGGTTGAGATGCTCAAAAGTCCCTGATGTTAGCGCTCACTATGGGACGATCTATCCTCCGGAGTTTTATGAGGCGAAAATGCGGGCGCCGTTGACCGATCATTTGGACCGGGCCAAGGCAGGTGAAACCTCAAGTGTAAAATGTCCCTTGTTGCGTTCCGAGGGAGATGAGGTGTGGCTGCACACCACGTTTGTTCCCGTTCTCAACGACGACGGCGTCGTCGAGTATGTCATTGCGACTTCGGTCGACATTACCGAGCGCAAGCGCGCGGAAATAGAGGTTCTGGCGGCGAAGGTGGAAGCCGAGGCGGCAAACCAGGCAAAATCGGAATTTCTCGCCAATATGAGCCATGACCTGCGCACACCGCTCAATGCGATCATCGGATTTACCCAAATGATGGAGACCAAGACCTTCGGCCCGCTTGGTGACCCGCATTATGAAGAATATGCGAAAGACATTCACGATAGCGGCAATCTCCTTGTCAGTTTGATCAATGACATACTCGATATTTCCAAGATAGAAGCTGGGAGATACGAACTTACCGAGGAAATGGTGGACGTCTCGGTGATTGTCGAAAATTCCATGCGAATGATTTCGACACTGAGCAAAGCCGCGGACTTACAACTCAGCACGGAGATTGAGTCTGATTTACCGATGCTGAGAGGGGACGAGCGCTCGATCACTCAAATCCTCAACAATCTGCTTTCCAATGCGGTTAAATTCTCAGCGCAGGGCCGTGCCATTAAAGTATCCGCCCGTAACATTCAGGGGAGCATAACAATTTCAGTTACTGATGCCGGCGTCGGTATGTCCGAGGGCGATATCGAAAAGGCGTTAATGCCCTTTCAACAAGCCGACAGCAGTGCCACCAAATCGCATGAAGGAACCGGGTTGGGGCTCCACCTCTGGCACAATCTCATGAAGCTGCATGGCGGCGCGATACATCTGGAAAGCAAAGTTGGAGTGGGCACGACCGCCACCGTGAAATTCCCAGCGGATAGAACAGTCCACCGCGAGAAGGCAACCCTCGAGGCCACTCACTGAAGCCACCGGTAGTATGGCTACTTCCAATTCTTAGCGCTGGATCCGGCCCATTCGGCCGTCTCGATAATCGTCGACAGCAACGGCAATTTCCTCTTCTGTGTTCATGACGAAGGGCCCGTGCCAAGCAACGGGTTCTTCGAGGGGTTCGCCGGCCAGAAGCAGAAAACGGCCGCCCGGGCCTGCCCGTAAGGCGCTCACGGCGAGCGTTGTGCCAGGACCGAATTTTGCCAATTGGCTGCGTTCCACGAGCGTCTCGCCAGAACCGAAATTTATCCCACCGTCAAAGACATACGCTGCCGCATTATAGCTCACCGGGATGTCGATCTCCGTGGTCGCGCCGGGGGCGACTTTCCAATCCTGCAGCCAGATCGAAGTGTGGGTGCCGATCGAAGCCTTCGTGCCGAAGGCCTCGCCCGCAATGATCGTGACCACTATGCCGCCATTACTACTGGTGGCCATCGGAATGTCCTTTGCCGGCAGATACTGATAACCGGGCTCCGCCGCTTTGTTCTTCGATGGTAGGTTGACCCAAATTTGGAATCCGTGCGCACGGCCCCCTGTTTTTAAAAAATCGGGACCTGGTAGTTCGGAATGAATGATGCCCGCACCGGCGGTCATCCATTGCACGTCGCCGGGCCCGATCAATTGCAATTTACCTGTTGAGTCCTCGTGCAATTTCTCCCCTGAGAGAATGTAGGACACGGTCACGAAGCCCCGATGTGGATGGTCCGGCGCGCCGAGCGCTTCCCCCGGAGCGTAGTCCACGGGACCGACTTCATCGAGCATCAAGAAGGGATCGAGCTGATCCAAGCCGTGCGTTGGGACCGGGCGGCGCACGAGAAACCCTGCGCCCTCACGCTGTTGATGGGCCGTGACGACGGTTTCGATGCCGCGTGGAGACAAAATCGATTGTCCTCAGTTAAGTGCCGCCAGCACTCTATCGACCATCTCGCCGGCAAGGCCGACATAATTCGCCGGGTCGCACATGGCAGCCAGTTCGTCGTCGCTCGCGTGTTCGGTAATCTCCGGCATGCCGCGCAATACTTCCAAGAGCGTCGTGTCCCGGGATATGGCTTCCCGGCAGGCGTCGTAGACGATGTCGTGTGCCGTCTGGCGGCCCATAGCGGGGGCAAGGCACATCATCACCGCTTCAGAAACGATCAAGCCGTGGGTAGCGTCTAGATTTTTTCTCATGCGGGCGGTGTCGACTTCCAGGCCCGGTAGTATGTCGACTGCGTGCTTCAAGGCAGCGGAAGCGGCGATGAAGGCGCGGGGAAGTGCGATCAGCTCGAACTTATAAGGCCCGCTGGCGCGTTCGTGGTCCTGGACCATACCGCCCAGCATCATATGAACGTCGGCGCGCACGGTCTCGGCGGCGACCATCATCATTTCCGTGCCGACCGGATTGCGCTTTTGTGGCATGGTACTGCTGGAGCCACGCCCCGGCAGGAACGGCTCGTAGGCCTCGGCGACTTCCGTCTGCATCATCAGCGCGATATCGCAGCCGATCTTGGCGAGCGTGCCGGTCATCAGGCCGAGGAAGGTGACGGCTTCGGTCAGTGTGTCGCGCATGGTGTGCCAAGTCGCATCCGGCACGCCGAGGTCCAGTTCCGCCATCAATCCGTCTTGGATGGCGAAGCCGTGTTCAGTCAAGGAGGCAAGTGTGCCGGCCGCACCGCCGAACTGGCCGACCAGGACGCGCGGGCGAATTTCCGCGAGGCGCTTGCGATGGCGCTCGATACCGGAGAGCCAGACCGCGACTTTGAAGCCGAACGTCACGGGAAGCGCATGCTGGCGATGGCTACGCCCGGCGATCGGCGTGTCACGGTAAGTCCGGGCGTGATCGGCAAGCGCCTTTGAAATGGCGGCCAGGTCGCGCTCAATCACGTCGAAGGCGCGGCGGATTTGCAGCACCATTCCGGTATCCATGATGTCCTGGGTCGTCGTCCCGTAATGCGCCCATTCGCCGAGCCCGCCCGGCACGGCGGCGACAACCTCCTCCACCACTGGCAGGATCGGCGCGCCGATAACGGCGGTGCGTTGTTCATATCGGCCGAGGTCGATGTTCGTCAGATGCGCGTGTTCGACAATGGCGTCGGCGGCCTCCTGGGGAATCAAACCGAGCCGCGCCTGCACGACCGCCAGGGCGCGTTCCACCTCCAAATAGGCGGAAATAGTACTGCCGTCGGAGAATATCTCCCGCATTTCGTCGCTGCCGAGCAGATCTTTAAACATGATGGATTCATGGGCGGTGGAAGGCATGCGGAAGGCTCCATGTATGAGGTGTTCGTCGGCTGAGTATTCCCGAACCACCAGCGCTGGTCCAATCTCTTGATGCAATTCTGGGCGCGGGCGCTACCTGTCGAAGCATGCTTGCACCATCCCTCCGTGCCTATCCTGGAATACGCTCGACCGCTATTTCATTGGATTTGAGCTCGCGGCCATCTTCGAGGCGGCAATAACGAAGGCCAACCGGTTTGCCGGTGGCTTTTTCCGTGATCTCAACACGGGCGCCGTGCGGCTCGGCTCGCCATTTCTGCCCCCATTCGGCCAATGCCAGGATGGCGGGGCGGAGTTCCAAGGCCTTTGGCGTCAGGCAATACGCATATCTGCGCGAATTCGGAATCGGGCGTTTCGCGAGTAGATCCGCCTCGACCATTTGCTTCAATCGCTGCGTCAGTAGATTGCGCGAAATGCCGAGATTGGCCTGAAGTTCATCGAAGCGCTGGGGACCGCTCATCACATCTCGGATCAACAGGATCGTCCATTGGTCGCCGACAACGGAAAGCGCTTGGGCAACCGGGCAATTGTGGCGTTGGTAACTGCGTGTTGTCATGTCGCCAGTATAACATATAGTTTTTTTTTGAACTATAATTATTAGTTCATATTTAATACTAAAGGACTGCCCTTTGCCCCAACCAATATCGCCGCGCATGGAATTGATGTTGCGGGCACCCATTCTCGCGATGCTCTGGAAACTCGCGGGGCCGAACGTGGTGGCGATCACCATGCTCACTTCCGTCACCTTCGCGGACGCTTGGTATGTCGGGCAATTGGGGACGGCGTCTCTGGCAAGCTTGGCGTTGGTGTTTCCATTTCAAACGTTGATGCAGATGATGTCCGCCGGGGCTATCGGTGGCGGGGTCACTTCCTCGGCCGCGCGCGCACTTGGTGGAGACGATGTCACCAAGGCGGCTAGTGTCATCTGGCACGCGGTGGTAATCGGTATCTTGATGTCGTTTCTTTTTATGGTCGTTTTGGGCGTCTTCTCGCGCCCCGTGTTTACCTTGTTGGGTGGCACGGGTGCGGCTTTGGATGGTGCTGTTGCCTATGCGCAGGTTGCATTTGGGGCGGCCATTGCGATTTGGATGCTGTATATCCTTGCGGCTGCTTTGCGCGGGATGGGTGATACGGTCACCCCGGCACGAGCCATAACGACCAGTAGTATCGTGCAGGTAGGTCTGTCGGGCGCGTTGACGCTTGGATGGGGCTTCTTTCCCAGTTTAGGTGTGATTGGCCCCGCCGTTGCGATGATCGTCTGCCAGGGGGGAGCCGCGCTCTATATGGGCTATTACTTGGTGACCGGCAAAGCGCGGGTTCCGTTACGGCCGCACCCAATCGAATGGGCAATCTCCAAGGATATTCTGCAGGTTGGCGGCATCGGGCTGTTTAACAGTTTCTTCATGGCGATGACGGTGGTTTTCGTGACCGGTTTTATCGGTCGCTACGGCACGGAAGCATTGGCGGGTTACGGCCTCGGCGCGCGGCTGGAATTGATGCTCGTCCCGCTTTCATTCGGGATCGGCGCAGCGTTGACGGCTGCGGTGGGCGCTAATTTCGGCGCAGGGCAATATGCAAGAGCCCGGCGTATTGCCTGGACGGGCAGCGCGGTGACATTGGTGGTGACCGGTGCGATTGGCCTCACTGTCGCGCTTGCCCCTAGGCTTTGGCTGAATTTATTCACGACGGACGCCGCCGCCTATAACTACGGCGGGCTTTATCTGAGTATCGCAGGGCCGTTCTACGCATTATTCGGGGCGGGCCAGGCGCTTTATTTCGCCAGTCAAGGCACCGGGCGCGTGGTGTTACCGGTGGCCGCATCCGGTGTGCGGTTCTTCGTTGTCGTCGGACTCGGCGCGACGGCGGTCACCTTGGGGTGGGAAGTCTCCGCCGTGTTCTGGGCAGTAGCGGCTGGCCTCGTGCTCATCGGTGTCGGGCAGGCGCTCTGCCTCTTCACACCCGGATGGCGTCCTGGTTAGAGTGTTCGCGTCGATTAATCAGGATTTAGATCAAACCATCCATGATGGAATAACCGACCGCCCGGCCGATACCATGGCGGAAGCCTTCCAAGCGGAGCACTTGCCCTGGCGCGATATTACAAAGGTTCACGTCACGCCCGAAGGTATTGATCAGCTCCGCATGCTGGGAAGGGAAGCGGTAAGGGTCGGCTTCGATGATGACGCGGTCGAACCAGTTTTGCTGGCGCAGTTCTTCCAGCCCCGTGGCTGACGTTTCCGCCAGCATGTCGATCTCGCTTTGTTCGACAATGACATGATCGATGCCGCATTCGGCGACCGAATGGATGACCGCGCCGAGCTCGTCGAGCTTCATCGGTTCGGTCGGCGCCTTGCGCCCGAATTCGTAGACGATCTCGAAACCGGCCTTCTGGAACCGCTCAATCAGGCCTTTGCGTTCATCTTCCTCAAGCGTGATGTAATTCTCGGAAACCTCGAACCCCATCAACTCTTCCCGCCGCAACAGCGCCTCAAGCCCGTCCAGCTCGTTCTTGGCATAGGCGTATTCGAACAACATACCGCCCGCAAACGGATGGCAATCGTAGTCGCGGTAGAGCTTGGCCGATTTCCGCACCGCTTCTTCCGGCAACAACAGCCCATTGATTGCATAAATCTTGGCGTGATCGATGTAGTTGGCGGCGCATTCCAACAGGCTTTGAATGCCACTCTCGCCCCCGGTCCAGCCCATCTCATCTGGGCCGAAATCAATCATGGTGGTGAGCCCGCGCGTGCGCGGCTTGCCTTCGCGCGCAGGCAGTTCGAAGGTCATTCTTCCCGGCCTGCCACCATGCGGAGCGGCGTGTAGACGATCACCGTCTCGCCATCCTGGTTCTTTACTTCGTTGCGGGTGCGAACCAAGCCGCGGTTACCCTTGGATGTTTGACGCACTTCCAACACTTCGACCTCGACATGCAAGGTATCGCCAACGAAGGTCGGACCCTTCACGTCCAGCTCCATATGCAGGAAGGCTAGGCCCGTATGCTGCATGGTCGACTGCACCAGCAACCCCTCGGCAATCGCATAGGCCAAGGCCCCCGGCACAGCCCGCCCGCCACGCACGGCGGAATGTTCCTCGATATAGACGAGATTGTTGAACATTACCTCGGTCATGCCGGTTGTGTTGATGAAGCTCACCAGATCGGCTTCCGAAATGCTGCGCCCAATGGTCTGGAACTTGTCGCCGACGGTGTAGTCCTGCCAGCAAAAGCCAAGGCCGATGATACGTAGTTCTGAATTCGACGACATGATTTCAATCCTTTTATCACTGGGTCATTTTGCAAAGGATGTATTCGGCGGACGGCTAAATAGAAGTCCAAAACCGGCGTCATTTTGGGACGCGACGCGGACCCGGAATTAGGGCCTGAGTGCTGCCCATGGCCTTTGCGGTCATTAGGTAACGCTCTGGACATAATACCGGGTTCGGGCTTTTGCCCGCACCGGAATGACAGCTGATGCTCTTAGTAGGAACGCGGCAGTTCCAACACGCGCTCCGAGATGTAGTTCAGGATCATTTGCGGGCTGACGGGTGCGATTCTCGCGATCATCACTTCGCGCAGCAGGCGCTCGACATGGAATTCCTTGGCATAGCCCATGCCGCCGTGGGTCATGATGGCTTGGGTGCAGGCCTTGAAGCCCGCTTCCGCGCCGAGGTATTTCGCCGCGTTTGACTGCGCACCGCATTCCAGCCCTTCGTCGTAAAGTTTGGCCGCGTGCATTGCCATCAAGTGGGCCGCTTCAAGTTCCATCCAGCATTCCGCCAGCGGGTGTTGGATGCCCTGGTTCTGGCCAATGGGGCGGTTGAAGACGACGCGATCCTTCGCGTATTGCGAGGCGCGGTCAATCGCCTGCTGGCCGATTCCGATGGCCTCTAAGCCCACCAGGATACGCTCCGGATTGAGGCTGTGCAGTAGATAGCGGAAACCCTTGCCTTCCTCACCGATCATATCCTCTTCCGGGATCGGTAGACCGTCGATGAAAATTTCGTTCGAATCGACTGCTTTGCGGCCCATTTTGGGGATCCGCCGGACGTCGCAATAGTCGCGATTGAGATCGGTGAAGAATAAGCTGAGCCCATCAATCGGCTTGGCGCAATTTTCCTGCGGGGTGGTGCGGGCGATCAGCATAATCTTGCTGGCGACCTGGGCAGTGGAGGTCCAAATCTTGCGGCCATTGACGACCCAACCGGTGTTGGTGCGCTCGGCCCGAGTTTGCAGGGCCGCGGTATTGAGGCCGGAATTCGGCTCCGTCACGCCGAAGCAGGACTTGTACTTGCCCTGCACCAGATCCGGTATCCAGCGCTCCTTCTGCTCGTCATTGCCGAAGACGGAGATCGGGTGCGGACCGAAGATGTTCATGTGTATCGATGACGCGGCGCTCATCGCGCCCCGGGTTTTTGCCACAGTGTGCATCATGATGGCGGCTTCGGTGACACCGAGACCAGCGCCGCCGTATTCTTCTGGCATGGCGATACCGAGCCAGCCGCCGTCCGCCATCGCGCGGTAGAATTCTTCCGGAAACTCGCCGGTGTCGTCGTGATCCAGCCAATAGTCATCTTCGAATCCTAGGCAGATGCGCTCGACGGCCTCGCGGATGGATTCCTGATCTTCGGTTAACTGCATGCTCATATCTGACTCCAACGGTTTCCGTGACGCGCGGCGAGGTTATGCCGCCAAGCCTTGGTGGCGGGCGGCGCAATACTAACTTAGCTTTCGTCGCCGGAAATTCATCCGTGCGATTTCATCTGGAGCCCCGGTATGCAGAAGCCACTCGAAGGAATCAAGGTTGTCGAACTGGGCGTCGTTCTCGCCGCCCCCTATTGCGGGCTGCTGCTGAGTGATCTCGGGGCGGAGGTGATCAAGGTGGAATCGCCGGAAGGGGATGAAACCCGCCGCTATATGCCCTTAGTTGGGGACACTGGCTTTTCCGCTTTTACCGCCGCGATCAACCGCTCGAAGCGGAGCATTTCCCTCGACCTCAAGAATCCGGACGCGGTGAAAGCATATCTGAAAATCTGCGAGGACGCGGATGTGGTGCTGGAGAATTTCCGACCGAGCGTCTCCGATCGATTGGGCGTCGGACCCGAGGCGGTGAAAGCCGTGAACCCAGACGTGATTTATTGTGCGATCTCTGGGTTTGGCCACAAAGGGCCGCGCGCCAATGAGCCGGCGATGGATTTTTTCATCCAAGCGTTCTCCGGCCAGATGAGCATGATCGGGCACGAGGACGGACCGCCAGCGCGCATTGGCGGACCTATGATGGACATTACCGCGTCCCTGCACGGGGCACTTGGTATCGTCTCGGCCTTGTTCAAGCACGGCAAGACCGGCAAGGGATCGTTGGTTCAAACATCGCTGCTCGAAGGGCAAATTGCCAGCCTTTGCTATATGTGGCCCGCGATGCAGGCGACCGGTGTGCCGCCAGGGCGTATGGGGCGTGGCCATCCGAATTTCTGTCCCTATCAGACCTTCGAAGCCAAGGACGCGGACGTCGCTATTGCCTGCCTCAATGATCGAATGTTCAAAAACTTGGCGATCACCATCGGCCAGCCGGAGCT